>JAQVVB010000073.1 GCA_028699215.1 Sphaerochaeta sp.
AAGAGATGTCCTCAGTGACCTTTGAGACCTTCTTCACGATGGTTTTGGAAAGAAAACCCATCTTGCTCAAGGAAAATTCTCCACCAAAACAGGTTTTCACCTCAGCTTTATCGAGTAATTCCTTTGGAAAGTTGGTCTCGATTTCCTTAGTGAGAGCATCCCCTTCTGCCATGCCGCAGATGAACAACCCAATTCGCTTTTCCAGTAAAGAGGCAAGGTTCTCATTACAATAGGTAGAAACCTTTCTGTGGATTTTTCCCATGAAAATCGGTCCCCCGATAATCACGGTATCGAAAAGAGAAAGATCAAAACGGTTTTTTTCTGCTAAATCCATTATGGAAACCTCACCAATGAGGTTCTCTTCCAACAAGTGAACGCACTTCTGTGTCGCACCATATTTGCTTACATAGACCACCAATGTATTCATTCAGCTCCTCCACTGGTTTGCATAATACCATCAGATAGATTCTAGAGAAAGAGTGACACCAAAAAAAGGATGCCTCCACAAAGAAGCATCCTTCCAAAAAAACGTTATACCATAAGCACATCAACGCAGTTTTTTCACCACAACTTCAGCAGCCTTGATCAACGGATACCCGGCGGGGGATCCTGTTAAGAGAGGTTGGGTTCCAATCTGCATGGTAAGCAACTGTTTTACCGTCACACGGTTTTGAATGAGGAATCCGATGGCATTGGTGAGCTCTCCTGCGCTCGCTCCCCCATATACCTCGGCACCTAAGATCATACCGCAGTCAGAGGCGACAATCAGCTTGACCGTCTGCTTATGTGAGTGAGCAAGATTACCAGGATGGGTATCCATACCCGTAAAGCTGCCGCAGACAACCGCAAAGTCTTCTTGCTTAGCTTTCGCTTCGGTTATGCCTGCAGTTCCGAAGGCATGTTCACCAATGGCTGTGGCATAGATTGCGATAGTCCCTGTAAAGGGTTTGCATGGACTGAGGGAGAAAAGATTCATACCGGCTGTTCTGGCTTCTGCACAGGCAGTGGAAGCCAACATCGTCCTATCTACTTTACGAGTGATGAAATCACGTTTCTCACTGCAGTCTCCAACGGCTACAATATCCTGGGTACAGGGAAGTACACGCATATACTCACAGATGCGTATGAAACCGTATTCGTTCAGTGGCAGCCCGGCTTTTTTGGCAACTTCAGTGTTGGGTGCGTACCCCATGGAAAGAATGACGGCATCAGCCTTGATCGTTTCTCCTGTAGAGAGCACCACGCTGTTGACCTTTCCCTCTTTTCCCTTGATTTCAGAAGCACCCTTCCCTGTTATGACCTTCACCCCTCGTTCAATCAAATGATCTTCAGCAATCTTTCCGAATTCATCATCAAAGGCCCTGTTGAGGATTGCCTTTTCAATTTCCAGAAGCGTTACCTTATATCCTTTCTTGTTGAGTTCATCCGATACCTCAACCCCGATGAAGCCAGCTCCTATTACAAGAATTTCCTTCAAATCTGCCATTTGCAATAGCATCTCATCCAAATATTCCTTGTTCTTGGGAATGGTATATACATTTTGCAGATCAGCACCCTTGAGCCAAGAAGGCTTGGTGGGAATGGATCCTATAGCCAGAATCAACTTGGCATAGGTAATGGTTTCACCGCTTGCAAATACACATTTGTGGTCTTCGACTTTAATGTCTGTCAACTCATCGACGACAATCTCAACTCCTACACTGGTGAGCAACTTATCGGGAAGAATATCCTTGCTGCTATCAGAAAGGGTCCCAAAAATATAGGGAATGCCACAGGGAATCAGAACTTGTGCCTCTTTTCGAACAAGAACCACTTCTTTTTCTGGATAGGTCGTCTTTGTTGTGATAGCGGCCTGCAACCCAGAAGCTCCTCCACCAATAACCAATACGTCTGTAATTCGCATGTGTTGTTCCTCCTGCTTTACTTCTATAGTATTGGTCCTCTTGGAAGGTTTCTCAAGAGAAAAATGTCAAATACAATCAATTTCTCCAAATCAATCATCTACATATATACTTTTATTATATACATTTGTTTTATATATGATTATATATTTCATTCATTCATACATGTATCGATGTATACACATGGACACAAAAGAGAGGCTGATCACTCAGCCCCTCCCATGTTCACATAGACTACTTTTTTTAGAAGCGACCCATCGGTCTCTGGTTATTCCTATACCCAACTTGTGGGGTTTGTGCTATAGGAGCGTTGAACCTTGGCTGAGCACCTCTTTCCACCTGAGATGATTGGCCATAGTCGCCCATGGCATGGGAACGCTGACTCACCTGGCTGTAGTTGCCCATGGCGTTGGAACGCTGACTCATCTGGCTGTAGTTGCCCATGGCGTTGGAACGCTGACTCATCTGAGTGTAGTTGCCCATTCCAAGTCTATCAGTAGAATCACTGAGTTGGTTTTCACGATTGCCTTTTCCAGCCCAAAGGGGTACTCCAGCTTCAATGCGCAAGTCCCATGCAGAATCTTCTGAAACCACTCTCACTGCTGAAATGTCATTTTCGAGAACGAAGCCTCTGACTACAGCTTCTGAACCTTCTTCCAAGTCGATCCCTTGTGGGTAGATAACTTCATAGTTGCCTAAATGCAGAGCGTATTCCTTGTCTTCAGAAGTGAGATACCATTCACCATCCTCTTCGGACAGCTCGCCGCTGACGATGCCCAGATTTCCCAGACGGACGAAATCACTTCCCGTCAATCCTGTAGGAGAAGAAGCAAACACTCCAACGGTCACTGCTACGAGAAGGAACGTCACCATACTTATCATTTTCTTGTTCATTGTAAGACCTCCAGTCTTTTGATGACTCAAATATGACAGGTCCTCATGAAGTTGAAATTCACTTACGATAAAGATTGGGTAAATGCAATGATACATTTCGTCGTAGTATCACTGGTGATCTCGATCGTCCAGTCATGGGCTTCAACTATCGCTTTAACGATGGAAAGTCCGAGACCAGTCCCTTCCGTTTTCCTTGCGCTGTCACCTCTATAGAGACGGTCGAAGATGAAAGGAAGCATATCTTTATCTATGGTCCCTTCATTTTCAATGGAAAGAGAGACAAGCTTTTCCTTTTCCATTCCGACAGAAAAGGTAATGCGCCCACCTTCCTTCCCATATCGAAGTGCATTTGACAGCAGATTGGACAAAACCCGATCAAGCAAAGCGGGATCCGCTTCAAGAAACACCTGAGGAAAACCGATTTCGATAACACTACCATTGCTCTTTGCTTCTTCTTCATAGCGGTCACGTAACACTGATATAAAGTTCTGCAAATCGATTTTCTGTATATTTGGAGTGAAATCCGGAGTCTCAAGTCTGGAAAGCAACGCCAAACTGTTCACCAATTGTTCCAACTTCGTCGTCTCTGCAAGCAGTTTCAACAACCTCATCTCATCTGCCTTGAACACTCCATCCACCATTGCTTCCAATTGACCTTGCAGAACAGACACTGGAGTACGAAGATCATGGGCGATATCCTCAGCCCATTGACGTCTCAGTCGCTCTTCCCTGACCAAATTATCCTGCAATACTGCAGAAGCGTTTGAAATCTGATTGAACTCAGCAACCGGTCCATACGGAAGATCCACTTTTCTCTCTCCAGAGGCCATCCTCTGCAAAGATGAAACCAGTCTATTGGTCTGATTCTTGAGAGGACGGGTAAACAGATATGCAAAAAGAAAAGACAAAATACCGGCGAAAGCCAGACCCCAGACCAGCAATAATTTAGAAGCAGCTATGACGATGCGATTGGATTCCTGTTCGTCAAAATCAGGAATATGGGCATCATATCTGAAAACAAGCGTACCATCCTCGAGACGGACATCCTTCCAATTCTGAACATCCTGCAGATTCTGCAGCATGTTCCTCGCCCTTCCAGCACCACCACCACGTTCTGCTTCACGATAATAATAGATCAAGGAACCATCATCTTTGGTCACCACCAGGTAGGCAGGGGTGAAGGGAAGTCCTTCCAATGCTCTATCTATATCAATCTGCGTCACTTCCTTTCCCTGTGCATCGGCTAATTCATGTTGTTCGAGCAATCTATCTGTAATGTATTGATGTAACGAAGCCACCTCTGATTCATGCCATGACCTCATGATTTGTCCCAGACCGAAATACAATAGGAGGGAGAGCACCAAGGAAAAGGTCACAATCGACCCAAGTGCCAACAGCAACGAACGCACAGACAGTCTTTGACTGAACTCCTTGAAGCGTTTCATACGACGGCCTCGCCCACCCATTTATACCCAAAACCTCGAATGGTCTCAATCCAGAGCTCTTCACCAAGTTTCGCCCTGAGATTTTTCAAATGCGTATTGACGGTACGGTCAGATCCATCATGGACATAGTCGAGACACTCTCCAAGGATTCGATCACGGCTGATGAGCAATCCAGGTTGGGAAGAAAGAAAAAAGAGGATTTTCCATTCAACAGACGTAAGGTGTATGAGTTCGCCTTCAATCGTTACCTCATGGGTGTCTTCATTGATCGTCAGGATCTGCCCATCCCGCTTCCACTTTTTTTCATGGGTATCAAATCCAGCATCCCTTGCCTCTGACTTTGCAACCCTTCTCAAAATAGCCTGAACCCGAAGCACCAACTCCCGAGGGGAAAAGGGCTTGACGATGTAGTCTTCCGCTCCAAGTTCAAGACCAAGAATCCGATCGCTCTCCGCCTCTCGGGCTGTAAGGAATAAGAAGGCGATTTCCGGATTCTTTTCATGAATACGCTTTGCCAGTTCAAACCCATTTCCATCAGGAAGCATGACATCGAGAATGCAAAGATGTGGAGGTTTGAAATCCAAAGCCTCAAAGACACCGGTCACGCCTCCGAATTCTTCAACTTTGAAATCCGAAATCTCAAGATATGCCTTGATTGTCTCGCGGATGCTGTCATTGTCTTCAACTATATATATCATGCCTTGATTGTACGTGCCAAACCCAACCAGAGCAAGAAAGAAAGGGCCTTTGGAAGTGCAACTATATGCATCTTTACCAAATCTTTACCCAGACTCAACAAGAGCTCTCAGTTCGTATATCAAACTCATCGTACAAAATACCCATGGAGGTACCCTATGCGCACACATCATCATAAACCCTTACTTCTCATCACTATGTTGATCATACTTTCAAGTGTATCCCTCTTTGCCTGTGAAATGAACTTCAATCTCTCCGGGACAAACCTACAGGACATGAGAATTCTTCCAGGTTCAACGATTGCCCTACAAGAGGGAGAATCCTACACCTTGAGAGTGGAATTCGTCGAAGACCATCGCAAGTGCAGCATTCCCCCAGAGGAAACCCTCTTCATGCTGGATGGAAGGAAGTGGCGAGTAGACAAGTCTGAACAGGGAATTGTCTTGCAGGATCCCATTCAATGGACAGTGCAGTCAAAAACTTCAAACGTCACGCTCTTGCCTTTTTTTGCATTACAAGAAGGAACATTCACCTTGAGCATCATCCGCGATTGCCCAAAAGGAGGATATGATGAGACCATCACGTTCTCTATCAGCTAAATCCCGTCAAGAAATTCTTATCCGAAGGATTTTCCAGATAGCTGTCTTTCTTGGGGCCATGTTTCTTCCTGTAGGCATATTCCATATGATTTGCCCATTCGGAGGTATCGCCACACTGACAAGACTCCTTTCTCAAGGTCTGTATATCAATAAGACCAGTTTTTCGAACTTGGTCCTTCTTGCTTCAGTAGTGTTGACCACCATCATTGCAGGACCTGTTTTCTGTGGGTGGCTCTGCCCCTTGGGAAGCATCCAGGAGTGGATCAATTCCTTGGCACAAAAAATGAGGATACCTCAAGTAAAACTTTCAAAGAAAGTCGAACGATTCGCCTCACTTCCAAAATATGCATTGCTTCTCCTGATTCTCTATACCACGGCAAGAAGCTTCAATCTGGTATTCATCAATGCTGATCCCTACTATGCCCTGATGCACCTTTTTTCCAACGAAGTGGCACCGCTCGCGCTCATGATTCTCATATTCACCTTGGTTGCATCTCTTTTCATCCAGCGCCCATGGTGTCGTTTCCTCTGTCCTCTCGGCGCAATTCTAGGGCCGCTAGGTAGGGTGAGCATACTCAAGATCCATCGACCTTCCAAGACTTGCATTTCTTGCGGATGTTGCAAAAACGTATGTCCAGTGGGACTTGACCCAAGTGAAAAGGAACATGTGGAGAGTTCTCGATGCATCCGTTGCGGCTTGTGTGAAACTTCTTGTCCTCCCAAGTTGAGAAATACAAGACACACGTTCACCCTGTCATTGATCATAGCTCTTATGGTATTCTCAGTAAGTTTTTTCACCGCCCATGACAAAATTTCTGAAATCCAATCACCAACTCAGAGTTCCCAAACCTTTACAGTCAAAATGCAATCTACACTACTGCAGGTAGCAGAAGGCACAAATTCAAGCCTCTCCTCGTTGTACACATTGCTCGGGCTCCCCTCTGACTATGATGCAAACACTCAATTGGTGGACATCGAAGACGATTATGAAGACAAAACCTGGAGCTGGGTCCAAGCACAACTTCTATAGCGCGGTCCAGCCACCATCCACCAACAAAAGAGTCCCGGTGACCATATCGGAAGAATCGGAGGCAAGGTAGAGTACTGCTGAGGCAACATCCTCAATGGACGCCACCTTGCCCCTTGGGATTTTATCGAGGACACCCTTCAAGAACTGCGGATCATCCAATCGTTCAGCAGTTCCAGGAGTTCTCACAAACGTAGGACCTACCGCATTCACTGTCACTCCCCTAGGCGACCATTCCACTGCCAATGTCTTGGTGAGCATGTTCACGCCACCTTTTGAAGCACAGTAGACAGCTTCTTCAGGAATTGCCACCACCGAAGCTTGGGAACTGATGTTGATGATTCTCCCCCGTTGACGCTTGAGCATGGATTTACCTGCACATTGACAGCAGAAAAACGTACCTTTTAGATTCAAGTCCATCATCCAATCCCAATCTTGTTCGGTGATGAGCTCTGCTGGAATGGGATTCCCCATACCTGCATTGTTGATCAGGACGTCAATGGGCCCCATTTCCTTTTCGATCTCAGCAAAACAAGCATAGATGGATGAAACACTGCGAAGATCAAGTACAAAGCTCTTGCAGATACCACCTTCTTCTCTGATTTCCCTAGATACTTGTTCCAATTCCTGCTGATTTCTCGCTGCAACAGCTACCTTGGCACCTTCTTGCGCACAGATCTTTGCAAGGCCTCTTCCGATGCCTTTGCTGGCTCCGGTCACCACTACCACCTTTCCCTCAAGATCAGATCCAAATCGCTTATACATGTGTTGACTCCTGTATGTTGAAACCCTACGACGAGAAAAGTGAGCTGTCAATGTAAGGATACTGTAATTAATATGCACCATATAAAGGATATTTTTCCTAGGCTTTTACTGTGTTTTTCTTTGCAGTGTTCATACCCAATTATTTCGCCAATTTCTTACACTTGTAAGGTTTTAATATTGATTTTTATATCGATACATCTTGTAATCATTGAAAACATATCTTACCATTATGCTATGTAATACTGCATCCGTTAGGAGGATACACACAATGAAAAAATCGTTTTACTTGCTTTTGACCCTACTGGTACTTTTTGCACTCATCGGCTGTTCAAAGCCAGCTCCCGCTGCACAAGCTCCTGCTGTTGTAACATCTGCTCCTGCTGCGCCCACTTCCGACGGAACTTCTGATCTCAAGGTGGACTTCCGCTTGAACACCGCTCAAGCTGACAGTGAAAACTACTTCTCCTTCAGTGGAAATATCCGCTACATGGCTGTTGACATGGACAAAGTCGATGCTACGACAGGGGCATCGGTACTGGGATCAACCCATCTTTTGCAAGCGTATCTGTATGATGTTGAAGGCAAGACCACATTTGCAAGCGGACTTCGTGGACTCTTTTTGTTCGGCGTGAATCCGTACAGTCAGATCGAAACCGACAACCTGACCGTTTCCAAGGCAGCTGATGGGGTGATCACCATTCAGTACGCCCACCGTGGAACCGCCTATAGGATAAAGACCGGTAGCGATGGTAAACTCAGTTTCCCCAACGGCAGCTTTGAACAGAGAACAATCGGATACATTCAGGGCGCAGGTCCTCAGGTGATCAGCAAGGATTTTTCAACTGACGGGACCTCCTCTACTGTCGACTGGGCAAAAGTCTGGGATGCTGGAATTGCTGGAGGAAAGGCTGTTGATGATAAAAACGAGAAAGCCAAGACCGGCAACATCGTAAAGGCTGGATCAGACCCCTCTTCCCAGTATTATTTCGCTGGTGAGCTGCCGGTGACCTTTGAGAACGACGTTCTTTCCATCAAGGGTTCACTCACTGCAGTAAGCCGCAGATAATTTCTTATCGAACAACGTAAAAAAACAGTTACCTACAAACGGGTAACTGTTTTTTACGTCTATCTGTCTTTTACAAGTACTGTTCCATCTTCTTGAAGGCTTCTTGCACCCTCACCTTCTGGTCTTGTGTAAGCCTGTCAAAAGGTTTTCTGCATGGACCAGCATCGATTCCCTGCAAGGTCATGCAGTATTTCGTTGCTGAGAAGATGCCTTCTTTCACCAAGGCTTCTATGAAATCGTTCAGGACATGTTGCAAAGCCTGTGCCTTTTCCAATTCCCCTTTGCCGTATGCTTCGCGAATGGCTATGAAGATTTTCGGGCAGATGTTTACAGTCGTTCCAATGGTCGATGTTGCACCGGCTGCCATGCTGAACAACCAGATCTCATCAAATCCGTTGAACAACGTCTTTTCAGGGAAAGCCCTGGAAAGACGTTCCAGATCATAAAGGTTCATCGAGGTATGCTTGATTCCAACGATCTTTGGGTTCTTCATCAGAGGATTGTTCTTTGAGAATGAGATACCGGTAAACTGGGGGATATTGTAGACAATGACCCCAAGGTCGACCGAATTGACCACGTCCTCATAGTAGTGCTGCACTTCCTCTTGTGAGTAGTGATAATAGATGGGAGGTATGAGGGAGACGGCTTTCGCCCCACAGTTCTGTGCATGAATGCTGAGATCAATCGCCTCTTTCGTGCTCAAAGAACCCGTATGGACAATGAAAGGAACCTTGTTTGCACTCTCTTGTGCCAACGTCTCCACGATCTCCATACGTTCTTTCGTTCCCAAAAGCAAACCTTCACCAGAGCTTCCACAACAATAAAACCCTTCAACGCCTCTTTCAATCTCATGACGGACAAGCGCCCTCAATGAAGGAAGGTTCAGTGAACCATCCTCCATCATGGGAGTGATGAGGGCGGAGTATACTCCACCCTTTTCAATGGATCTTCCTACCATGCGGTCCATCCTCCGTCTACAACAAGATTGGATCCTGTCATGAATCTGGAAGCATCACTTGCAAGGAAGATCATGGAGCCATTGAATTCATCGGCATTGGCCATACGTCCCATAGGGATTCTGGCATAGTAGTTCTTATGGAAATTCTCGTCCTGAGTCTCTCTCCAGACCCCAGAGGGAGTGAAGGTGTTGACTCTGATTCCTTCTTTAGCCCAGTAGGTCGCACAATAGCGGGTAAGGTTGTAGACACCGCTTTTTGCTGCACTATAGGCAACGGGTTTGATGAAGGGAATACCGGTGAGCTCTTTCTTGTAGGCATAAATATCCTGCACAGGGCTTACCATTCCGTAGATGGATCCCATATTGATGATGGAACCGGTTTTCTTTGCTGCTATCATGCGGGCACCCACTGCCTGAATCATCAAGAAAGTTCCCACGAGATTGGTCTCAACCACTTCCCTGAACACTTCTTCAGGAAACATCTCAAAGGGACCTGAGACCTCTGGAGGAGCGCTGGGCTGGGTGTCGATGCCGGCATTGTTGATCAATACATCCGCAACACCCCATTTCTTCCCAATTGCATCGAGAGCTTCATTGATTGAGGCTTTGTCAGTGATATCCACTCCATAAAAACCAAGACGCTCGCTCTGAGCAAGTTCCTTACCCAAAATCGATTCAGCCTTCGAAAGATTTGCAGAACGGGAGAAAACCGCAATTTTTGAGCCACGTTTGTGAAACTCTTTCACGAATTCAGCACCTATCTGGCCCAAGCCTCCGGTGATTATGACAATTTTCTCAGAAACATCAAACAGATCATCTTTCATAACAATTTTCCTTATCCTCAAACGAGTATTTTGATTATTTATTAGCTCAACAGCAAAGTTGTCGGCAACCAAGTGACGAATTCTGGAATGTAGGTACACAGAACGAGTACGATCACCAAAGGAATGATGAACGGCAAGATTGCCTTATACATCCTGTTGAGTGAAAGCTTGGATACATCGCTGATGATGAACAAACACACACCGAACGGTGGAGTGACCTGTCCAATCATAAGGTTGAGAAC
>JAQVVB010000401.1 GCA_028699215.1 Sphaerochaeta sp.
GTGCCCTCTCCAAAGGCAAGCAGGTGCTCTCGGTTCCCAACAGCCTGCTTGAACCCAAGAGCAGCGGTACCAACCTCCTGTTGGCAGAAGGGGCAAAACCCTATCTCGATGACCACCTCATCCAGGACCTACCATCCAAAGCAGCAATACCAGGGGAGGGTGTCATCGCCAAAGCCTTGCTCGCCCGACCCCTGACCACCCCCGAACTCCAAGCCTGGGTGCAGGTTGGGGAAGGAGACGTCATTGCCTGTCTCACGGAAATGGAACTTGCAGGCAATGTGGTATTCCGTTCGGACGGGAAATGGCACCACATAGGAGGACTCTGAGCACATGCCCAGACGCAAGAGAACCGTAGAGCCCCATACCCTCCAGCACGTAATCCAAAGGGGCAACAATCGCAACTACATCTATGAGGACAACCGTGACAAGAAGGAGTTTCTCACCCTTCTGGAAACGGCTCTCTGTACGTATGGAGCAATCCTCTTGCAGTACGTCCTGATGGACAACCACTACCATTTGCTGATCAAGGTGGGGGAGCAACCCCTTTCATCGCTCATCTGGTTTCTCAACAGACGCTATACCCTCTACTACAACCAGCGGTACAACCGCATCGGAACCATCTATGGTGGACGATACAAAAGCTATCCCATCACCGAGACCCAGAAGTTCTTCAGCACTGTCCGCTACATCGTACAGAACCCCGTCAAGGCAGGCTTGGTTCGCACACCAGGAGAGTATCGCTATAGTGGCCATGCTTCTGTCTTGAAGAAGGAAACAGGCCTTGTCGACCGATCGGCTCTGCTTGAAAAGTTTGCCTCCGATGAGAAGAGAGCCCTCTCTCGCTACAGGGAGTGCACCGAACACGAGAATTGGTCACCACAAGTCGGCTTTGCCACCATCATCGACCGCAAGGTCGAGACTGGGCAGAGACTGGCTTTCCTGCTTGATACGCTGCTCTCTGAGAAGAATCAGAGGGAGAAGAGAACCATGCTGGTTGCAGGTTCCTCCTCTCCCCTGATCCGCAACCTTCGTGCTGAGTTTGTTCAGCTCGCCATCACAGACGGCCATGCCTTGAAAGACATTGCATCCTTTTTGCAGGTCAGTCATGAGACGGTGAGAAGGATCGGAAAATATTGTAGTGATTAGTACCAAGCAAGACATTGCTATACAGCAAATCAGTTTGTTTCTATACTATGTAATGAAGAATATAGACAATTACATTACAAATTACTGCAATTGTATCCGAAAGGAGCAGCGTATGAGAAACTCAACGGTAAATGTAAATTTTCGTATGGATGCAGAGCTTAAGAGCAATATGGAGAAAGCTTGTCAGGAATTGGGTTTGACTCCTACTGCAGCATTCACCATATTCGCGACAAAAGTTGCAAGAGAAAGACGCATCCCCTTCGAGGTTGCCGTCGATCCGTTCTATAGCGACCAGAATATCGCCAGGCTTAGAAAATCCATGGCACAGATGGAAGCAACCGGTGGTACAATTCATGAGGTTGATATACGTGATTAAGGCATGGTCTGATGATGCATGGGATGATTTTGAGTACTGGACTCGTCCTCAAAGATATTGACCGTAATGGATATGAAGGAGTTGGGAAACCTGAGAGGTGATTTGTAGTATTCAATGCGATTGGATACGTAGGGGTGTGTCTGTAATCAAGTGATTACTGAGGTATGTATACCTCCTCCCTATTCAGACATCCTACCCATCAACGCTGCAGCACAGGATTTGCATTGTCGGGCAAATGCTAACAACCACTCGCTGAACAAAGAAGACACTAAAATTTGATTGGGTAACATTTCCTTTCCCTGTTGTGTTACAAACAATACCCCAATCATGTTTGTGAAATCCCCCTGTATCTGCTACCATCACCCTATGGGTAGGGCAGTCACCAAAGCAAAGGTTCATAGCTTGGAATTCTCATACTCTCTGGTCACCATCCCCTTGGACCCGGAGTTTCCCCTTGATTGGATTCATCACGACGTATCCCATGATGAGATCAACCAAGTGCACAACCACGACGTCATAGAGATAGGACTCTGCCTTGAAGGATACGGACTGTTCATCCAAGGCAAGCAAATACACTCCTACAAACCAGGCGATGGCGTGGTAGTGGGGCCTTTGGTCTACCATCGGGCAAACAACACCAACCCGGCAAAGAAGAACCATTGGATCTTCTTCTACTTCGACTCCAAGGATTGGGACTGCCTTGCAATACCCTCCAACTCCATGTTCTTCGCCGACCGGAACAAACACCAGGAGTTCTCCAACATGCTTGGAATCCTCTACCACGAGCTGGAAGAACAGCAGGAAGGGTACAAGGAAATAGCAAAAGGCCTCATCATCTCCATCTCCTCCTACATAGTCCGTCACGTAACCAAGAATGAAGGCAACACCACTTCTGATACCTTGGCCATGCGCGAAGCAATTGACAGCCGTATCTTGCGTGCCTTGGACCTCATGACCGAGTTCAGGAACCTGAACGCCCCCATCTCCGACATAGCCTACCAATGCTGCCTATCGGAATCACACTTCAGACGACTCTTCAAAGACCAGATCGGCATCTCCCCCAAAG
>JAQVVB010000402.1 GCA_028699215.1 Sphaerochaeta sp.
TATGACGTAAAAGAAAACCGGGCAGACCGGGTCTCAGCCTGCTCGGATATAAATTTCATTCAGTTTCCTTTACTATAACACGAATTGTAAAATCTGGCAATCGAATCTTGAATTTGCATCAAATATATTAACAAATATATAGTATTTTGGGATTTTTTTACATTGCAAAAGACGTTTCTTCCTGTTATAACATGAGATATGGAAAAAGCACCTCTTATTGTGGCACCTAGTGTGCTTTCAGCTGACTTTTCTCGTATTGGCGAGGAAGTTGAAACGGTTAATTCCAGTGGAGCAGCATGGGTTCATCTGGATGTAATGGATGGAATGTTCGTTCCCAATATTACCTTTGGCCCAAAATTCATCAAGGACCTCAGGCCTTGTTCTCCTCTGGTATTCGATACACACCTTATGATTGACCAACCTGAACGGTATATCGAGCTTTTCGCCCAAAGCGGAAGCGATTATTTGACAGTTCACGCAGAGGCATCTATTCACCTACACCGAACATTACAGCTTATCAGAAGCTGTGGCTGTAAGGCAGGGGTCTCTATTGTTCCTTCAACCCCCATCAGCATGATAGAGCCTGTGTTGGATCTTGTTGACCAGGTCTTGGTCATGACCGTCAACCCAGGTTTTGGCGGACAGCAATTGATACCTTCTACATTACGCAAGATTTCCGAGCTTGCCCAAATCAGGCATGATGAAGGATATGAGTATCTTATTAGCGTTGATGGTGGCATCAATCTGCGAACTGTCAAAGAAGTAGCCTCTTGTGGTACCGATGCGGTGGTTTGTGGTAATGCCTTTTTTATGGCAGAAGATCGTCCTGCTTTTGTAAAGCAGATGATTCTGAGTGCTCAAGAAGCGAGAAACACATGAAAAGTGTCATCCAACGGGTTTTGGATGCCTCGGTGACCGTGCAGAATGAGCTTATTGGGAAAATAGATAAAGGACTTCTCGTATACCTTGGCATTCAAAAAGGTGACACAGAAGAACAGCTTGCCTGGCTTTGCACCAAAATAGCAAAACTGAGAATGTTTACTGACGAACAGGGAAAGATGAACTTGAGCCTTAAAGAGGTTGGGGGAGAACTACTTATTGTCAGCCAGTTCACCCTATGTGCAAACCTCCGCAAGGGAAATAGACCTTCTTATGATGATGCAGCTGATCCAGAAGATGCTCAAATCCTTTATGAAAAAGCACTTATTCTGTTTGAGCAGATGGGATTCAATGTGGAACATGGTCTTTTTGGTGCTCATATGAAGGTTTCCTACACCAACGATGGACCGGTTACCATGATGTTGGAAGCATGAGACTGAAGCGATTTGGCTAAGAAGATACCTTATGAGAATATGATTAATGCAGGAGTATACTATGGCAAAAAATAAAGAATCGACGTTCCCTACTGATTTATCACAAAAACGAGATGCACTGGAAGCTGCGCGGGTACAGATTGACAAGCAGTTCGGAAAAGGTTCTCTCATGAAATTAGGAGACAATGAAGATACTCTGGACATTGGTTGTATTTCCACTGGATCCCTTTTGCTTGACGAAGCTTTAGGAGTCGGCGGTTATCCACGTGGTCGAGTCATTGAAATATACGGCCCTGAAAGTAGTGGTAAAACGACACTGGCTTTGCATGCTATCGCTGAAAGCCAAAAAGCAGGCGGTATTGCTGCTTTCATCGACGCTGAACATGCTCTGGACCCAACCTATGCCAAGAAATTGGGTGTAAATATTGACGAACTATGGATCAGTCAGCCTGATAGTGGAGAACAAGCACTCGAAATTTGTGAGTCCTTGGTACGTAGTGGCGCCGTAGACATTATCGTAGTGGACTCTGTAGCTGCATTGACTCCTCAAGCAGAAATTGACGGCGATATGGGTGACAGCCATATGGGACTTCAAGCTCGTTTAATGAGCCAAGCCCTCAGGAAACTGACAGCCTTGCTCTCAAAGAGCAATACCACCATTGTCTTCATCAACCAGATCCGTATGAAGATTGGCGTGATGTTCGGCAACCCGGAAACAACCACTGGTGGAAATGCACTCAAATTCTATGCGTCAGTACGTCTGGAGGTTCGTAAGATTGAGTCCTTGAGTAAAGGTGCAGACGATATCGTAGGTAACCGTGTCAGAATTAAGGTTGTGAAAAACAAAGTTTCACCTCCTTTCAAAAAGGTTGAATTGGATCTTATGTTTGGCGAAGGAATCAGCTATGTAGGAAGTATTCTGGACGCTGCCATCAAGTATGACATGCTTGAAAAGAGTGGTAGCTGGTACTCCTATAACGGTGAGAAAATTGGGCAGGGAAGAGACAAGACGATTGACTTCCTGAAAGACAATCCAGATATCTCCATAGACTTGGATAAGAGGCTCAGGGCTTTGATGTTCCCCCCAAAGGGTTCAAAATCAGTACTGGAAATAGCAGAGAAAAAAGAATAATTGAATGCTTGATATGCAAGAAAGCGGGTTCAAACACCCGCTTTCTTGTCATCTGAACGTTGGTTGGATATACTCATCAGGAAAAGGGGTTCTCGGTGCAGGAAGAAAAAGAGATCAGTTCAACTACAGACGGCAAAGAAT
>JAQVVB010000074.1 GCA_028699215.1 Sphaerochaeta sp.
GTAACGTTGTTTTGTACGATGGGCATGGGTATCCCCAACTGCCGAAGCATAGGGAAAATGATTCCAGAATTCTCAAAAGCCCGGATGCCTCCGTCAAATACAAAACCATCTTTCGTAAAGGAATTGACCAATCCTCCATTTACTGTTGAGCGTTCAACGACCAGGGTCTTCAGATTGGATCGGCACAGATACGCCGCACTGGTCAATCCGGCAATTCCAGCTCCTACAACAACGACATCATACAGTCTCTTAGGCTGACTCATCAGTCTCTCCTCTTCTCTACATAGGAAAAAATCATCTCTATTGCCACCGGATTTCCAGCCAATCCATTCTGGGCACAACGAGCCTCACATATTTTCAGTTGCTCATCGTCAACTTTTTGAGAAGCAACAAGTTTGGATGCCCCTTCAAAGTTTCCGACTGACACTCTACGCATGACTCCCCTGATATCCAGATTGGTGTGCTTGCTGCAAAGAGGATCCTCACAGAAAAGACAACGGGAAGCCTGAACCATGACTTCTTTTTCTTTCTTTTGATATCCCTGATACAGCATGTCTTTGGTAAAGGGAGGGTCTATGAGACGCACATATTGCATCACCTTTTCTTCATACATGAAGGGTTTCATCCCTTTTTTCCTCAAGATTGCATTTGCAGCGCTGATACCTGAGGTGGTGACCGTAGGCGTGCCTGTTCCCATGATGGTTGATTCCCCGCAACAATAGAGGGTATTCCACTGGCTCTCGATATGCTGACGTTTGAACATGTGTTGTCCCAGCATCTGTTTAGGGCCAGCAACCGCCCCCCCATTTTTGAGCGTATATCTTTCGATGGTTTTAGGAGTGGCTACTTCACTGTAGGAAACAGCCTTCTTGAAACCTGGGAACCGCTTCTCCACTACATTGAGGAGTCTTTCATTCTCCTTTGCTTTTTTTGCCTTGTAGGTAGAATCATCCAAATCAGTCCAACTCTCGAATGTAGGACCTATGGCCATGAGTACATGTTCTTTCTCATCACAAAGGGTCCTGTCATCAACACTGGGGATATAGATGGTCACCTCACTCTCATCCAGCATGTCAGGATTTCCTACAAGCAGCTCGACAGGTTGGGTATCATCAGGAATCACGAAGCTTTTGACAGTGCAATACAAAACCACGCTTGGATAGGTGGGAATCTGTTTTTCCGCCCATTCTCTTTGTCTTTGTGTGGTGTATTCTGGACTGATCAACCTACCATAGAGGTTCCAGACGGTCCCTGAATAGACAATGTTTTCTGCATACAGTTTCTGACCATCTGATAATAGCACCCCGTTTGGGTTGCCTCCCTCAAAGAGAATGGATACGACTTCTTTCTCCATGAGCATGGTCCCCCCATGTTCTTCAATGACTTTCTCAAGCTTGCCGGGAAGGAACAGCGAGGAACCTGCAGGGTAATAACTTCCCCCGATATGGTTGTCTACGAACATGACCGCTGCAAGAATGGCAGGAGACTCGTCGACAGTGGTATAGCAGTATGTAGAGGTGAGTTTATCAAAGAACTTGAAAATTTCAGGATCGGTAAAATATCCTGAAAGCAGAGTCTTGGCGCTTTTGTTCAAGAAACCAAGGAACCGAGCATAGGAAATGGGGTGTCTGAGCATCGCCTTGAAAGAACCTTTCTTATCTATCTGGTCAGGAGTGGTATAACTGGGATGCTCCACCATGACATGGGTATAAATCTTTTCCATATCGCGGTAAAATCGCCGTATGTTTTCCTTTTCAGAAGGAAACACCTTCGACAACTCTTCTGCAAACATGGCGATGTCAGGAAAAAACCTGATGCGATGGCCTTTGAAATTCACACAATACAGCAATTCATGTTTGATGATGTCAATGGGTTCTTCCAAAACATTGAATACAAACCGATGGGCGTTGAACCCTTTTTCACCAAATCCAAAAAGCATCGAAGAACCTTGGTCAAACGTAGCGTCACCACGTTTAAAAGCCCCACAAGACCCCCCAGGATTATAGCTTTTATCGATAACCGCAACGTGCAACTCACGTTTGGCAAGCAATGCTCCCGCGGTTAATCCTGATAAGCCACCCCCGATCACGATAACTTCGTAGTCCATGTGTTTACCCCTCTTGCAGAAGTTGAATACGAATGTATGATGTATTGTAAACCAGAGATATGGAAAATGGTAGAACCGAAATTCAATATTCCTTTTCAGGCGATCTTCTCAGGCTTTTTCCCTCGAATGAAAGAGAGGGAGATTGCTCCTTTACCAGCATGCAGGGCAATGACAGGGGAAGCCTGCTCAACAAACAGGGGCTTGATGCCGGTCTTTTGTTCCAGGATCTCTGAAACTGAGAGAGCAAGTTCAGGATTGCCGATGTAGGACATGCCATAGGCTTGGATACCTTCTTTCTTATACACATGCATGAAATGAGCAACCAAGAAGGAGATGCTTCCTGCCCTTGAAAAACGGAGGCCCAACACCTTTCCACTACCATCCTTGGCAAGACCAATCAACGGTTTTAAGGTAAGCTTCAGGATGAAAGAACCAAGCCTCTTGGGAATCCTACCTCCTGCAACCATCATTTCAAGCGATTGTACGGATACCATGATGGTGGTACGCTCAGCTGTGTTTTCGATGAATCGGAGCAAAGCATCACCTTTTTTTCCTTCCACAATCGCACGAGCGGCTACTTCCACCACGAGGCCTTGAGCAGAAGCATTGAGTCTGGTATCGATGATATCAATCCTGGCACCGCTTTTTTGCAAGGCCTTGGCAGCCAAGTGATAGGTTTGGAACGTACCACTGAGCTTGGATGCAACGGACAGCACGATGATATGCTTATAATATTGAGCAAGAAATTCAAGGTGACGTTGGATTTCGCCAATTGCAGGCATCGAAGAGGAGACTTTCTGATGTGAAGCTTCCAGAATGGACAACAACAATGGAGAAGTGATCGTAATACGATCAAAGAATGAGGTATCTCCAACTTGTACGACTTGGGGAATTCTATAAATCCTAAAATCATCAACCACCTGCTGGGAAATATCCGCAGAAGAATCAGTGACGATGACGGTATCACTGAGTCTTGCATTGGCAGATAGTTGCTGAGTGTACATGTCATCAACCTTCTGTTCCTCTATGTGAGCATGAAGGGCAAGGCGCTCAAACATCAAAGCGGGATCATCGGTATGCAGATGAATCCGCATCTGATCACCATGACTCCCGATAACCAGAGAGTCGCCAAGAAATCTCACAGCAGAGCGTACATGCAGCTTCTCTTCTTCAGAAATACGAAGAAGCGCTTCTGTACAATAACGATATCGGCTGGTTTCATGCGTATGGGTGCTCTCTATCCTGACAGACTCTGCAGGTAACAGCAAATCGGTCTCTGAAAAAATCCGTTCAGATTTGAGCAAATAGAGATCAACCCCTTCCAAAATGGAAACGAAGGCTTTTGCTCCAGCATCAACCACTTTGGAACGCTTCAACAGTTCCATCTGGTTGGTTGTCTCTTTCTCTGCCTGTCTGGCTGAACGTAATGCTCTACGTAACAGGATGGGAATGGGAAGATCAGAACCTTCGGCACAGGAAAGTTGGTTCGCCCAACTTTTCATAACGGTGAGGATGGTACCTTCCATAGGATTCTCAACCGCACTATACGCAGAAGCTACCGCAGCTTTTACAGAATCCACGAGCGCTTTTATTGTAAGTTCCTCAAACTCTTGGGCGATAAGGGAAAATCCTTGGAAGAACTGGGCTATGATCATGCCGGAGTTTCCCCTGGCCCCAAGTAGCGCAGACCTTGCAAAATTGTTGGAAATATCTGCAACAGAACCTGACCCGTCGGTATGGGAAAGAATGGATTTGAGTGTATGGGTGATGTTAGAACCGGTATCCCCGTCGGCTACAGGAAACACATTGATGGCGTTGATCGCCTGCATGTTCTCCCTCAGATGGTAATAACCGTAGGTCAGCGAATCGTAGAGGTCTTTTCCTGTTATGGTCATACGTGCTCCTTGTCAGATGAAAAACTGAATTTTGGTTCTGTATGGTGCATGAGACGCTTCACATTCTTTTGGTGGGTAAAAAAAATCAGGATACTCAGTATACCAAGGAAAACCAGTTTGGCATATTCAATGATTTGGCCTGTGAAAAAAGTACTGATAAGATAGTGAGGAATGAGAGCAAAAAAGGTGGTGAGGGAAGCCAATGATATGTATCGACTGATAACTGCAACAGTGAAGAAAACGATCAAGCCAAAAAGTATTGCAGAGGGAAAAAGGACTGCAATGACACCAGCACCGGTTGCAACACCCTTTCCTCCCCTATGGGATGGCAAAAAAGGTGTATGGATATGCCCTAGGATGGTAGCCATACCGATGCACAAGAGAGAAATGGTAGACAAGGAAAAAACCTGAACGGCAAACAAGGAGGGAAGCACTCCCTTGAGCAGATCAAGCACGCCAACCAAGACTCCGGTTTGGAACCCAAGGGCTCTGCTTGCGTTGGTGGCCCCAAGGTTTCCACTTCCAATTTCACGCAAATCAATATGCTTGCGTTTGGCAAGAAGATAGGAGGTGGGAATTCCACCAAGGACAAAACCAAAAAGACAAAGTGCTGCACTTCCCCATAAATTGCTCATCAAGTCCCCTTTTTCCAGGGAATGAAGATGGACGTCTGTCTCACATACGCTTGGTAATATGCTTCATTGCCATATTTTTCCTTCCAGGATTTTTCGAGGAGGTTCACACCACTGACAAACAACAAAAGCAACGTTATGAACACAGGTCCAAGGACAACCAGATGGAAAAGACCATGTAAATAGGGAACAACCATCACATACATCCCCCACCATACCAATATCTCTCCAAAGTAGTTTGGATGACGGCTATACGCCCATAACCCACTGGTAATGAGCTTCTTTGGATACTTTTTCTTAAAGGTGTTCTTTTGGTAATCAGCTATCGTCTCATACAGGAGACCAAAGAGAGACAGGAAGCAACCAACAAACAAGAAGGGATAGTTGATGGTCATACCGCTCTGACCCATTGCAAAAATAAAGGGCAACAAGATCACCCACACTGCAGTTGCCTGGAGAAGCCAGAAGGTCCCAAACCGAACTAAGGAGTCCCGCTTGTCATCGAAGCGATGGTCAACCTTGGTAGCAAGGATACGAGAAAGCAGGTAAGACCCCAAGCGCAAGGCCCAGAGGATCACGACACCTGCCAATACGGTCTGTAGGATGTTTTTTTCTGCATGCACTACGTAAAGATAGATTGCTGCAAACAAAAAACTCAAGCTATAGGAAAGATCTGTAACCACATCAGTCTTGCGTAAAAAGGCATAGATGAAAAATACGATGTTGATGATAAAGGCAATGACAAGGATTTCAAGAAATAGATTCAAGGTCTTTCCTTTCAAGGCTGTTGCCAAGTATTCTGATGTTTTAAATGATAATTCCTATCAATAGAAAATTCAACCTACCGATGCAGGCATCTTTTCTTTTTCCTCACCTTTTCTCTGAATCTTTCATTTTAAGGAGTTACTTTCCTTGACAAAACTGGTAAGGTATTCATAATGTGACTATTACTTCTATTTTAGTCAAATATTATTATAAGGAATTAACCATGCCTAAGGCGCTTTCTGAAACCGAACGGAACTATTTGAAAAACCGCTTGAAGGAAGAAACGGTACGATGCCTACTCCATCAAGGACTGAAAAAAACCACAGTCGATGAACTGGTAGGGCGCGTCAATATGCCAAAAGGAACGTTTTACCTGCTTTATCCATCCAAAGAGTTGTTGTTTTTTGATGTCCTCATGTCTTTTCATGAAGAAATACAATCTGACCTTCTTCTACAGATGAAAGCGATGGGAGATGATGTCACCATAGAAAAGGTAACAGAGCTCATCTTTCAGTTGTATAAAAAAGTGGATGGATCGTTTCTTGCCTCCTTCATTGCGAGTGGAGATCTTGAACTATTGATGAGAAAACTCCCCCCAAAACTCATACAAGAGCATGCAGAAACCGATGATTTCAGCATGGAAACATTCCTTTCCTTCCTCCCCATACAAACAGAGGAGCATGATATCCGTGTCTGCAGCGCCTCTTTGAGGGCAGTTTTTTTCACCTTGCTTCACAAACGGGAAATTGGCGAAGACCTGTTTGATGAAGCAATCAAAATCATGATCTCAGGCATCGTATCTCATCTTTTTACAAAGAAGGTCCTATGATACAAGTAGAAAACCTACACTTCAGCTACACAAAAGTACCATTTATCCAGAATATGAATTTTGCGGTTCACAGCGGTGAAATCTTTGGATTTCTTGGTCCTTCAGGAGCTGGAAAGAGTACTGTCCAAAAAATCCTAACAGGACTCATCGGTACCTACCAGGGAAACGTATTGGTGCAAAACAGGGAAGTCAAACATCCTCACAAGGATTTTTATGAAACCATCGGAGTAGATTTTGAGTTCCCCAGTCTCTATGAAAAACTCACAGCAAGAGAGAACCTCCGCTTCTTTGCCTCATTGTACAAGAAGACGCTTCCTTTGGAACCTCTTTTGGAATCGGTGGGACTTGCTTCTGAAGCCGATAAGAAAGTTGCAGAATACTCAAAAGGTATGAAATCACGTTTGAATTTCATCAAATCCTTGGTTCATGAACCGCAACTGTTGTTCCTTGATGAACCGACTTCGGGTCTGGATCCTTCCAATGCACGATTGGTGAAGGATTTGATCCTTGAACAAAAAGCAAAAGGCAGAACCATCATTCTCACGACACACAATATGTTTGATGCCACCGAACTCTGCGATCGGGTCGCCTTCATTGTAGACGGCTCGATACGAGCCTTGGACTCACCACGAAATTTGATCATGAAAAGAGGAGCCCATCAGATTTCCTACACATACCAGAGTGAGGGACTAGAGCACCAGAGAAATGTTGGCTTGAGCACTACAGCAGACGATATGATGTTGCAAATGCTCATCAAAGAAAATCATCTCCTTTCCATTCATAGCAGCGAGCCAAATCTCAACGACATCTTTTCTGAACTTACAGGGAGAAGACTACAATGAGGAATAGAGCCCTGTTCTTTGGGGATATACGCTTCCAATGGAAATATGGTTTCTATTTCCTGTATCTTGTTTTCACACTTCTGTATCTGATGATTCTCCAATTGCTCCCCTCAGCGTGGAAACCAAAGGTTGCAATGCTCTTGGTCTTTTCAGACCCGGCGGCCATGGGGCTCTTCTTTATGGGAGCCATCATTCAACTGGAGAAAGGAGAACACACGTTGCAAAGTCTCTCGGTTTCCCCAGTGAGAAGCCATGAGTATGTACTGTCCAAGCTTTTCTCTCTGGGGCTGCTTGCAACGCTTGTGGCGCTTTGCCTCGCAACAGCTGGAAAGCTTCTTGATCATCCGATGCATTTCATACTCGTAGTGTTTGCTGGATCATGCATCTTTTCCTCAATCGGTATGATGATAGCCACGAAGACTGAGACGTTGAATCAATTCATTGTTGCAACCATCCCTATGGAACTGGTGATCAATCTACCAGCTGTAGCCTATGTATTAGGCTACAATCATCCATTGATGCTGCTTCACCCCGGGTGTTGTATCATGGAACTGATTTTGTTTGGAGAACGAATGGTTCTTGCCTCTCTTTCTCTTTCCTTTTGGGCTATCGGTCTCTTTCTTTTGACGATACATGTCGTCGAGGGCTTTTTCAGTACCCTTGGAGGAGCAAAAAAATGAAAGCTCTGGTTCAATCGTTCTTCATGGTATTTCGTCAAGTACGTAAGGACAGCATGCTGATCATGGTATGTTTTGCATCCGTTTTGGCAGGTCTCTTCTTTCGGTTTGCCATTCCTCGTCTGGAGACCTTGCTTTGTACGTATTTTATGAAATCGAGCATCCTGGAGCCCCATTACCGATTGTTTGATCTGGTTTTGAACCTACTTGCTCCGTATATGCTCTGTTTTGCAGCTTCGATGGTCATGCTCGATGAATATGACCAGAACATGACCAGGTATCTTTCAGTGACGCCCTTGAAAAAAAGCGGGTACATCGTTTCTCATTTGGTGATTCCTGCCGTTCTTTCAACCGTTGTTTCAATGATTCTTGTGGTGGCGTTTCATTTGACCGTTTGGTCGTTCCTTGATCTGGTGGCAGTCAGCATTGTGTCCTTGCTGTCAGCCTTTAGTGTTGCACTTTTTATCTTCACTTTTTCCCACAACAAACTTGAAGGGATGGCGATGGCAAAATTATCGGGATGCATCTTACTGGGCCTTCCCGTTCCTTTTTTCGTCCAAGCTGAACTCCAATATCTGTTTTTCGCTTTTCCTTCATTTTGGATAGCAAAATTCAGCAAAGAAGGACATGTTGTTTTCTTTCTAGTTGCATTTATCTTGAGCTTAGCCTACATACCGCCGTTTCTGCATAAAGTGGAAAGGAAGATAGTCTAAACAATGGTAGGCTAAATTTGAAGTAATTTTTCATCAGACTTCAGAATTCTGGTGAGTTCCTCTCCTAAATAGATGACTTCAACTCCCATTTCTCGCAACTTTTCGGTTGTTCCCAAAGAGTCGCTACAGGCCTTGCAGGCCAAGACTTTCACCCCGACTTGCAACAATTCGCGTATTTTCAAAGCAACCAGATCAGAATCGACTGAGAGCTTGGCTGTAGACCCCCATATGAGAAGCACGACCTGGTCCCACCAATGATTGAGTTTGGCGTTGCGTGCATACATCGCAACCATTTTGTCGAACATAATTTCATCAGCATTGGTCCATAGAATGTTGAGCGTCTCCATACATACCTCCAAAGCATACGTTTTTTCTTACAACATACGACTTTCTTCATAAAAAGAAAATCTGAAAAGGTAATGAGCCTAAACAACTATTTCGTAGTAGGCTTTTCGTAAAAATCTAATTTTAGTTATCAGAGTATACAATATTTGCAGATAATTGGTTATTGCAGTAACTAATTTTACCAATATTTGGTTACCAGAGTGTACATTTATGAAAATTATAGTAAGATATTGACTATGGAAAAATTATTTGAACAATACCGAAGACTAATCCAGCATACAGAACTCAATGTTACAAGAAGCCTCGAAGGACAGATATCCTGGGATGCAAGACTTATTGGGATAAAGGGATCTCGCGGTACTGGAAAAACGACACTTCTTCTTCAGCATATAAAGAAAACCTTTGCAGATAATCTGAAAACTGCTTTGTATGTGAGTTTGGATAATCTATGGTTTTTCAATAATACTTTGACCGACTTGGCTGATTATTTTGTAAAACATGGTGGAATGTATTTATTTCTGGATGAAGTGCATAAATATCCTTCTTGGGATAGGGAAATCAAAAACCTCTATGATGGCTATCCTGAACTACATATTGTCTTTACAGGTTCTTCCCTTCTCGAGATTCTTGCAGCCAGAGTTGATCTGAGCAGGAGAGCCTTGGTGTATGTGCTGCCAGGGTTGTCTTTTCGTGAATTTCTGGAAATTAAAACTGGTGAAAAATTCCCTGTTTTGGAACTCCAGGACATTCTGAAACACCATGAGAAGCTTGCAGAGGATATTGTCAAGAAAACAAAACCGTTGGTGTTTTTTAATGATTACCTGAATTATGGGTACTACCCCTTTTTTCTTGAAGGCGAAAAAGACTATTTCCAGCGGCTTGGGGAAATTGTTCTCATGATTTTGGAGCAAGAGCTACCTCTCATGAAAATGATAGAACCAGCCTATGTCCCCAAAGTCAAACAATTGCTTGCCATCATTTCCCAGTCGGTTCCCTTTATTCCCAACATCTCAAAGTTGAGTGAGCGCATAGGAATAAACAGGCAAACCTTTCTTACCTACCTACAATATCTTCAGCAGGCAAAGCTGATTCTGCTCCTATATAAAGAAGGAAGCGGCATCAGCACTTTACAGCGCCCTGATAAAATTTTTCTTGACAACACGAGTCTTATGTATCTTTTAGGTGAAAACCATCCAAATATAGGAAACCTCAGGGAAACCTTCCTTGCCAACCAACTGAGCATGAAACACTCAATCAGATACTCAGAAAAAAGTGATTTCCTTGTCGATGATACCTATACTATTGAAGTGGGGGGGAAAAACAAAAACGGAAAGCAACTGGATGGCCTGATCCATGCGTATATCGCTGCCGATGATATTGAATTTGGGTTTGGAAACAAAATTCCCTTATGGTTGTTCGGATGCATGTATTGAATTTTCGATACAAAACACCATAGAGGAGGTTCCCCTATTATTTGTCTTTTTCATCTACACGTTCCTGCAATACATTCCATTCAAACCAGCTTTTGCAATTCACCAGTCTTATCAAGAAAGAAGGTCAGGGATACTGTTTCCCCTCCTCGACAGCTTTACA
>JAQVVB010000075.1 GCA_028699215.1 Sphaerochaeta sp.
TACTTGACGTCAGTTCAGTTGTAGGAAGTTTGATTTTCAAAGCTTTATTCGCTTACGCGCAGAGAACCTAAATATGGACAAAAAAACTTATGAAGCATATGTTCAACTATTGAACAGAGAATTACAGCCTGCTTTAGGTTGTACAGAGCCAATTTCCATTGCATATGCTGCTGCTAAGGCACGAGAGACTTTGGGTGCGATGCCCGATAGGATCAGCGTTTCTTGTAGTGGAAATATCATTAAGAATGTACAGGGTGTTGTTGTTCCAAATTCTATGGGATTACGTGGAATGGATGTTGCAGCGACTCTCGGTGTGGTTGGTGGAAATCCAAAAAGTGGGCTGGAAGTACTCAAGGAGATTTCTCCCAGCGACATTGAAAAAACAAAAGAACTTCTTCGTGGAGGTTTCTGTACTTGTTTACTGTCATCTCATGAAAACAATCTGTTTATTCGTATAGAAGTCTACAATGCCTCGGACTCTGCTGTAGTGGAAATAACAGGGCATCATACAAACATCACGTTGATAGAGAAGAATAGTGATGTTCTTTTCTCTAAAGCAAATGAAGTAGAAGAGGATTATTTTGAGAAGTATGCTGCTTTACTGAATGTAAAGGATATAGTTGAGTTTGCAGATTCTGTTAATCTCGAAGATGTTAGATTTGTCCTTGAACGAGAGATTGCGTATAATGGAGCAATTTCGCAAGAGGGACTATCCGGAGCATGGGGACTTGGAGTAGGAAAGTCGTTGCTTAAGTTCTATGACAAGCATGATGTGAGAACTCGTGCGTGTGCTGCAGCTGCGGCTGGTTCCGATGCTCGAATGGGTGGTTGTTCTATGCCAGTTGTCATCAATAGTGGGAGTGGAAACCAAGGGATGACTGTTTCTCTTCCCGTTATGGAATATGCAAAAGAGCTTGCTTTGTCACAGGATCAACTAATGAGGGCTTTAGTCTTAAGCAATCTGATTTCAATGCAGGAGAAAAATCAACTTGGGAGCCTCAGTGCTTTCTGTGGAGCTGTGTGTGCTGGAGCTGCCGCTGGTTGTGGTATTGCATATCTCCATGGAGGAAGACAGCATGAAATTTCCAATGTTATCACAAATTGTCTTGCTGATATCGGTGGTGTGGTCTGTGATGGTGCAAAAGCGTCCTGTGCGTCAAAGATAGCGACAGCTGTCAAGTCGGGTATTTTTGCTTTTGAAATGGGTATGAAAGAGAATAAAAGTTTTCTTAATGGCGATGGATTGGTTAAGTCTAATGCTGATAACACAATTAATAGTTTTGGTAGAATGGGAAGAGTTGGCATGAAACATACTGACCAAGAAATACTGAACATCATGTTGGAAAAAGATATGTAAAATTTTCTTTTTATCCAAAGGACATACATACTAGTCCCAGAAATTTTTCTGGGACTAGTCTTATATTATTAGGGAAGAATTAACATTTAGTGATTGCTCAGGCAAATCGTTCTGTAGTTCTCCATGTCTTTTCGCAAGGACAACAAGGCTTCTGTCTTGTTGTTGTTCTCAATCTCCTTGACGATGAGTCTGTGGCACTCCTCGCCGAAATAACCATCAATCGAATTGTTGGAATTCCAAATGGACCGAGCATACTCAATGCCCAGGAATCTGATCGCCTTGGAGAGTTGTGCGCTGAGATAGTCGTTCTGGTAGAAAGCGGCAAGGCTGGTGTGGAATTGGGCTGTATGTTCCCAACGATCCAGGGGACCTGCTCCTTCTCTCATGGATTCACAGACATCAATGAGGGCATAGAGCTTTTCTATCGTTTCCTTGTTGGTGAGCATATCCCAATAGGCATCCATGGCACTGGTTTCAAGCAGATACCTGAAATTCAACACCTGTCTGATCTGGTCTTCCTGAAAGGGGGTGACTTCATACCCGAATTTTGGGATGCTTTTCAACAGACCTTCGTCACAGAGCTCGATCAGAGCTTCACGTATGGGGGTTTTGCTGACATTGAATTCAGAAACCAGGGATTGGATGTTGATGATGTCGTTGCTTTTATAGGTGCAGTGAATGATTCGGTCTAGAATGATTTTGTGGTATTGGTTCTTCAGCGGATCGTCTCCATACTTGTTTTTTGTTCCAGCCATTTCACCTGCTCCATATTTTTTGATGTATATCAATGTTTTTTGATGATAAAGAATTTGCATGGCATTTACAAGAGAAGAAAAAAGCAAAATATTGTAGGGTTTTCTTACCTTGGTTCTCAAGGTGAATGATAGCTGAAAAATTCCTGAGATTTTTACTTGCGTAATTTGAATTCTATGGTACTCTTCTAGTATGTTACTGGAATTCCAGTGATATTCCTATTGAGAAAGTCATGGAATACTCAGAGGATTCACACAGAAACGCTTCTGTATTTGGTACAGAAGAAAAAAAAGGATGGAGGAACGTTCTATGAAAAAACGGATCGTGTTGGTAGCTCTCCTGTCTCTGCTGATTTGCGGATTTGCATTTGCAAATGGAAGCAGTGAAACCCAGAAACCTGTAAAGATTGCAGTGGTTGGACCGCTTACCGGTGATTTTGCCGAATATGGCATGGGATTCAAGAATGCAGCTGTGTTGCGCGCAAAACAGATCAATGAAGCTGGTGGAGTCTTGGGCGGACGCCAGATTGAAATCGTTGATTTCGATGACAAGAACAGCGGTGAAGAAGCTGCTTCTATTGCTGAAAGAATTGCTGGAAACAAGGACATCGTAGGTGTTGTTGGACACTTTGCAAGCGGTGTTTCCATGGCAGCTGCTCCTACCTATGAAGAAGTCGGTGTTCCCGAGATTTCTCCCAGTGCTTCACACCCCGACTATTCCGGTATGGGAAAATATATCTTCAGAAACAACTCCTTGATCGACGTGGAAGCCAATGAGACACTCAATATCGCTTCCAAGGTGTTCAAAGCAAAAAGAGTTGCAGTACTTGCTGTCAAGACCGACTGGGGCGTAACTACCGCCGACATCCTCATCAACACGCTTGCAAAGGATCATCCTGAGCTTGAAATCGTTGGGTATGAGGAGATTCTTGATGGTTTGACCGACTTCTCTTCAACCATCACCAAGCTTCGTTCCTACAAGCCTGATACGATCATTGTCTGCGCCATGTACAACATTCTCGGACCTTTTGCAAACCAGTACAAAGACATCGATTCCAAGATCAACTTGATTGGTTTCTCCAATGCCTACAGCGAACAGCTCATCAAACTTGCCCAGGAAGATGGAAACGGAATTGCACTCCCTGCAATCTTCTTCCATGAAAGCCCGGAAGCAAAGGTGAGATCTTTTGTAGACAACTATAAGAAAGACTATAACGGCAAGATTCCCAGTTCCCTTACTGCCCAGGCCTATGACTCTCTTGGCATGTTCGCACAGGCCATCGAGGAAGCCGGTTCTGCCGACAGAAAGGCTATCAAGGAACAGCTCTACAAGATCGAATACGATGGAGTTGCCGGAGTGACATACTTCGATGAGATCGGTGATGCCTACAAGACGTTCAACTGGTTGATGATCGAAGATGGAAAATTCACCTTGATCGACAAGAGCAAGCTATAAGATTGTGCGTAACGATGAGGGGTGGAAGGGCACTTCCACCCTCCATATACGTAGGGAGCTAGTATGATTCTACAACAAGTATTTGATGGATTGACACTGGGCATCGTCTATGCACTGATTGCCGTTGGGTATTCTTTGGTATTTGGTGTTCTCCGTCTAGTCAACTTCGCCCATGGTGCTACCTACGCTTTTGGTGCCCATATCGCAATGGTCGTGGTTGTATCGACAAACTTTGGATTGTTTTGGGCAATCATCATCAGCGTCATCATGACCGGATTAATGACGATGTTCATGGATAGGATAGCCTTGAGACCCTTGAGAGCCAAAAAATCAAAAGGCATTTCCGCTCTCATCACCACCATCGGTTGTTCCTACATCATCCAGAATGCCCTGATGATCGTGTTTGGCAGCAGATCGAAGTGGTTCCCGAAGATTTTCGACTATGGCAACTTTCAAATTGGAAACGTCCTGGTCAAATCGACTCAGGTCGGAATCATCACGGTTTCCGTGGTGCTCCTTCTCCTTCTGACCTTCATTGTCCAGAAGACCAAGATCGGTCTGGCCATGAGAGCTGTACAACAGAATGCAAAGGCTGCTTCCTTGATGGGTATCGACGTGAACAGAGTCATCTCCTTTACGTTCTTTTTAGGTGGTGCTTCAGCAGCTGTGGCAGGATCGCTCATCAGCGGCTATTACCAGATCGTCAATCCTCAGATGGGCTTCATCGCCGGTCTCAAGGCCTTCTCTGCAGCAGTGCTTGGAGGAATCGGCATCCTGCATGGTGCTGTGTTCGGGGGCTTGGTTGTTGGGCTTGCTGAGAGTTTTGCAGCCTTCTACATCGGTGGCGGGTATCGTGATGCCGTCGCATTCATCATTCTGATTGTTGTGCTTATTTTCCGTCCAAATGGATTATTTGGCAAAAAGGTAATCGAAAAGGTATAAAGATGAAACATAACAACGCAAAAAAGAACCTGCTGGATACGAAACCCAAGAAGATAGCAGCCTTGGTGGTAATGGTGGCCTTGGTGCTGTATCTTCCCAAGAGTGGATTGTTGTCCCCCTACCTTGTCCGTATCCTCACCATGATATCCCTGTATTCGATGCTTTCTTTGTCTTTGAACCTTTTGACAGGATTTACCGGTCTGGTGTCGATCGGCCACGCTGGGTTCTGCGCTGTGGGCGGCTATACCTCAGCCCTCATGTGGCAGTATCTCGGCCTGCCTTGGCTTGTAACTGCAATCTGCGGCATGATCATGGCGGGTGTCGTCGGCTTGATGCTTGCCGCCCCCACAAGCCGGTTGTCCGGCAGCTATCTGACGATCGCAACGCTGGGTTTTGGAGAAATCGTCAAGATGATAGCGCTCAACTGGCAATCCTTTACCGGCGGACCTTTAGGGGTGAACCATATTGAACGCCCTGAGTTCTTCGGCATTACCTTGACTACGTTCAATGGTGGCTTTTTCTACCTTTCCATCATCTTGACTGCTTTGGTTACGCTATTTGTCTATCGGATCGTCAACTCCAAGATGGGAAGGGCGTTCATGGCCATCAGGGACGACTCCTTGGCCGCAACCATGATGGGTGTGGATGTCACTGCGTACAAGATGAAGAGTTTCGTGATCTCTGCAGCCATTGCAGGTCTGGGAGGAGCCTTTTATGTGCACTTCGTCAGGTTCCTTGATCCGAACACCTTCAATTTCGATATCTCGATCATCATCATCAGCATCGTGATCCTCGGGGGAACGGGCTCTATTCCTGGATCCTTTTTGGGTGCGGCTTTGTTGATCTCCTTTCCTGAGATCCTGAGGTTTGCAAGCGAGTATCGGTTCATCATCTACGGGTTGATCCTTGTCTTGATGATGCGGTTCAAACCGGAAGGTATTCTTGGAGGGCATAGCCACAGGCCCTTCAGACTGATGAAAGGAGTGGAATCCTATGGAAACTAAGCAAGAGCCTATCTTGGAAGTGAAAAACCTCTCCATACAGTTTGGGGGCTTGAAAGCTGTCGATGACGTGAATTTCAAAGTCAACCGAGGCGAAATCGTAAGCATCATCGGTCCGAATGGAGCGGGAAAGACCACCGTCTTCAACATGCTTACCGGTGTGTACCAACCTACGAATGGCCAGATTTTCTTCAAAGGCGAGGAAATCCAAGGAAAGACCCCACAGAATATCGTCAAAGCAGGAATGGCACGAACCTTCCAGAACATCAGGCTTTTTTGTGATATGCGGGTGATCCAGAATGTTCTGTTGGGAATGCATACCAATACCGACTACAACTTCTTTGACTTGGTGTTCCATACCCCAAAGTATCGGAAATTGGAAAGGGAAAAACAGCAGAAAGCTGTGGATATCCTGAAATTTCTCGATCTGGACAGGTATTTACACGATTATCCTACGAATCTTCCCTACGGTGACCAACGGAAGGTTGAGATAGCACGCGCTATTGCAACCGATGCCCAATTGCTTTTGCTCGATGAACCTGCTGCGGGTATGAATCCAGAGGAGTCTGAAGAACTTTTGTCCTTCATCCGAAGCTTGGTCACCAAGGGTTTTACCATCGTTCTGATTGAACACGACATGAACCTGGTCATGAACATCTCCGACAGGATCTACGTTATCGACCATGGCAGGAAGATTGCTGAGGGACTTCCTCAGGAAATCGCCACCAACAAGGACGTCATCGTAGCCTACCTTGGTGAAGAGGAAGAGGAAGATCAATTGGAGGAAGTGGAACATGCCTAAGCCGATTCTCGAACTCAAAGACATCAATACCTATTATGGGATGATCCATGCGGTCAAAGGCATCAACATGGAAATCTCCAAAGGCGAGATTGTAGCCCTGATAGGAAGCAACGGGGCTGGAAAGTCAACGACGCTGAATACGATTGCCGGGCTGTTGAAACCAAAGAAAGGGCAGATCATCTACGATGGCAAGGACCTGTCCCACAGTTCTGCAGCTGAAATCGTGAAGATGGGCATTTGCCTTTCCCCTGAGGGAAGGGAAGTGTTTCCCGATCTTTCCGTCCAGGACAATCTCAAACTGGGAGCCTTCACCAGAAAAGACCGGGCGATGATCCAAAGGGACTATGACAAGGTCTACTCTCTATTCCCCCGGTTGTATGAACGAAAGGTACAGGTTGCAAAAACCCTCAGCGGTGGTGAACAGCAGATGCTTGCGATCGGGAGAGCTCTGATGAGCGATCCCAAGGTCTTGCTGCTGGATGAGCCTTCCCTTGGGCTTTCTCCCAACCTGGTGATGCTGATCTTCGATCTGATCAAGGATATCAAGAAGCTGGGTGTAACCATTCTCTTGGTTGAACAGAACGCAAAAATGGCTTTGAAAACCGCCGATCGGGCGTATGTCCTGGAAACGGGAAGAATTACCCTGGAAGGTACAGGAAAACAATTGTTAACGGATGATAATGTCAGAAAGGCTTATCTCGGAAATATTTAATCATTGGAAGAAGGAAGAGAAAAATGGAAATCAAGAATGAACCTACGTTGTTGGATAACGAAATAGTCAATGTGTTGAGAGGTGCCATCGAGCACAGGGCTACTTGGATGTGCATGATGATGGAAGCAGCCAAGAAAGCTGGTCTGGATCCTGAGGCATTCACCAGGGAAGCAATCACCAGATGTGGACATTTCCATGGTGCCAACATGCAGAAGGCTCAAAAAGAAGAGGGTATCCCTGCATTCACAGAAGTCTTCATTCCTGAGAACGTAAAGAAAGTGTTCGAAATGGATGTACAGCGCTGTGATGAGGATGAGCTCTATATTGAGTTCCACTACTGTCCGCTTGTAGCTGCCTGGAAGAAACTGGGTGCAAGTGAAGAGGACATCAAGCTCATGTGTGATGCCGCCATGGATGGTGATAGGGGCATTGCCGCTGAATGCAACTATGGCTATGAGCTGGGAAAGACCATCGCCAATGGCTACGATGTGTGTGAAGTGACGTTCAGAAAGAACAAATAAGCAACATTTTCCAAAGGGGAAAGATGCTTCTTTCCCCTTGTATTTTATGATCTGAAGAATCGCCCTCACCAAGAGGGTGGGCTTTTTATCGCCTCGATCTTGGATTGATGACAAATCCATCCATATTCTGCAGAGAAATCACAGGAGTACAGTATGAAGAAATTGATCAATAGTCCCGAGACTTTGGTAAACGAGATGTGCAACGGCTTGGTGTCTGCGTATCCAAGTCTTGAGTTTGACAAGAAAAGCAAGCTCATCATTAAGAAAGAGATTGATACACAGAAAGTGACGCTCATCAGTGGTGGTGGTACGGGTCATGAACCCGCTCATGCAGGGTATGTCGGCAAAGGGATGTTGGATGTTGCTGTTTGTGGCGATGTGTTTGCTTCACCCTCCCAGATCCAAGTCTATAAAGCCATCAAGGCGAGTCAGAGTGAGAAAGGCACGTTGTTGATCATCAAGAACTATAGCGGTGACAATATGAACTTCAAGAATGCCAGGCAATTGGCGCTTGAGGATGGCCTCGATGTTGAATTTGTCATTGTCAATGATGATATCGCTGTCGAAGACAGTCTCTACACTGTCGGGAGACGGGGTGTCGCCGGTACAGTGTTTGTGCATAAGATCGCGGGAGCTGCCGCTCAAGCCGGTCTTTCTCTCAGCGAAGTGAAGAGAATCGCTGAAAAGACAATCGCCAATACCAAGACCTTGGGTTTTGCATTCACCTCCTGCACCGTCCCTGCCAAAGGTACTCCTACCTTTGTGTTGGCCGAAGATGAGATGGAATTCGGTGTAGGCATTCATGGTGAGCCTGGCATTTGCCGACAGAAAGTCCAGGGAATCGACCATTTGGTCGCTCAGATGGTTCCTCCCTTGCTTAAGGAATTGGATCCTCACTCTGCTGAGGTTGCCATCATGGTGAACGGATTTGGTTCCACTCCGTTGCAGGAGCTGTATGCATTCAACAACGCCGTTCTCAATACGCTGGTGCAAGCAGGAGTGAAGGTCGTCAGGGTGTTTGTCGGTGATTTCATGACCAGTCTCGATATGGCAGGTGCTTCGCTTACCTTGGTCAAGCTGGATGCAGAGCTGAAGAGTTATCTGGTTGCTCCTGCAACCACCCCAGCTCTTAATCTCACCGGAGAAGAGCAGGACATTGAGTATGTTCCCTTGGAAAAGGAAACCATCGAGGATGGGATCTTCACCGTGGAAACGCCTCAAGAGTATGCAACGATCAAAGATGAAAAGCTCACTCTTGCGAATTTCCAATACTTGGTCGATAAGATTTCCGCTGTTGCCATTGAGCAAGAGATTCCGTTCTGTGAACTGGATTCATACGCTGGAGATGGTGATTTCGGCATGAGCATTGCCAAGGGTTTCAAGCAACTCAAGCGTGAATGGAAGACCATCCTTGAGCAGAGTGAAGATATCAGCACGTTCCTGGATGAGTGTTCCATCGTCATCATGGAGTACTGTGGCGGTGCAAGTGGACCCATTTGGGGCTCTGCTTTCAGAAGCGCAGGAAAGTATGCAATCGGAAAGAAGAATCTGTGTGCTGCTGAGATGGCTGAGTTGCTGCAGAGTTGCGTGAAAGCCATCCAGCTTACCGGCGAGCGGTCTTTCGGGCGTGGTGCTGTGGTAGGTGACAAGACCTTGATCGATGCGCTTGCTCCATGTGCCGACAGCTGGACTGAGAATGCCAAACAGGGGCTTTCTCTGGTTGAATGTTTTGAAAAAGGTGCCCAAGCGGCAATGGCCGGGGCGGATGCAACAAAGCGTATCGCAGCAAGGATGGGCCGTGCAGGGACTGTTGGGAATAGAAGCATTGGGTATCCCGATGCAGGGGCCTATGGTCTTGGCGTGATTTTCACTGAGATTGCAAAAGAGCTCAAATAGGAAAGGATGAAGATGGATAGCAGTACGTATGCTCACTATGTGGCGATTTTGAAGCAGGAATTGGTGCCGGCTCTTGGGTGTACCGAGCCGATAGCAATTGCCTTCTGTGCTTCGAAAACCAGGGAAGTGCTTGGTTGTTTTCCCGAGAAAGTAACGATTGGGTGCAGTGGAAACATTATAAAGAATGTAATGGGAGTGACTGTTCCTAATTCTGGTGGGCTCAAGGGTATCGATGTAGCGACGGTCTTAGGTCTTGTTGGTGGAAAGAGCGATCGGCTCTTGGAAGCCCTGGAAGGGGTGACTGAGACTGATATCGAGAAGACCAAGGCGTTGTTGCAAGATCCTGCTTTCTGTACCTGCAAGTTGGTTCAAGGGGATGACAACCTGATCATTGTCTGTGAAATGGAAGGTCAAGGGCATACAGCTCTTGTCGAGGTTAAAAACAAGCATACCCATATTACGCGAATCGAGAAGGATGGGGTCTTGATTTTTTCACAGGGAGTGGAAGCACAAGAGAATCTGGAGAGTCCTGACTACAGTCTCTTGAACATCCAGGATATCATCACTTTTGCCGATGAGTTGAAGATAGAAGATGTCGAGGATGTTCTTGGACCGCAGATTGCCTTCAATTCAGCGATTTCCAAGGAAGGACTGGAAAACTCCTGGGGAGTCAATGTAGGCAGTTCCTTGCTTCGAAGAAACGGCAAGGATCCAGATGTGAGGATCAAGGCAAGGGCCGCAGCTGCTGCTGGGTCTGATGCTCGGATGAGTGGGTGTGCCAAGCCGGTGATCATCAATTCTGGAAGTGGAAACCAAGGGATCACCTTGACGATGCCGATCGTGGAGTATGCGAAGGAACTCAAGGTTTCCAGGGAGATCGAGTTGAAGTCTCTGGCTCTTGCCAACCTGGTTGCCATCCATCAGAAACAGTATATCGGTGATCTTTCAG
>JAQVVB010000403.1 GCA_028699215.1 Sphaerochaeta sp.
TACATTCGATCACGAAACTGATTGAAGACGCAATCCTCCAACAAGGAGCCCTCCTGAAACCGGAACCTGATGAAAGTGATTCCATCATGCCTATGGGTGGTATGGCAGGAGCTATGTTCTCTACAGCTGAAGAAGAAGTCTGGCAAGGAACGCGGTTCAATGTTGGAAACCTGAACGACTACATGGATGCTGTGGATCAAATTGTTGCAATTCTTAACGGTGTATCCTTGGGGGTCTTCTTCATCATGCTTCTCATCACCATGGTGGGTCTGATGAATACCTTCAGGATGATCATCATCGAGAGGACCAGGGAAATTGGGACCATGCGTGCCATTGGAATGCTGAAAAGGGATGTTTCCCAGTTGTTTCTACTAGAAGGACTGATTCTCGGTTTGCGAGGGGTCTTGTTCGGCGTTGCTGCTGAACTGATCATCGGGACAATCATCAGATTGATCAGCTTCACCGACGGTTCTCGTTTTGCCATGATTCTCAATCAAGGACACATTGCAGTTCCTATCGTACCTTCAAATATCATGATGATTACAGCAATCATCGTGATGATCACCTTGATTGCAGTTTGGTTCCCCGCACGTAAGGCTGCGCGATTACTGCCATCTGATGCACTTCGTTCCTAGTAAAAAAAATATAGATATAAAAGGATTAAAATACATATGAAAATCAAAAAACACCATCTGATACTCTTAGCTCTATGTCTGCTTGCACTCCCTGCAACACTTGGATCTGTTTCCTTACAAGACGGGCAGGCAATACTCACCGAACTTGATCGTCTTTCCACCTTGGAAGGGAAAGATCTGTCAGCGCTCATGACGATGATCAGTGAAGATCCTGATACAGGGATCGAAAAGACCAAAGTACTGCAGTTCCGCAGTGATGACGAAGACAAGTTCTTGATGCTGATCCAAGAGCCGACTGTCAAAAAAGGGCAGGGGTATCTGATGATCGACGACAACCTCTGGTTCTATGATCCTGAAAGTCGCAAATTTTCCCATACTTCCATGAAAGATCAGTTCAATCAATCCGATGCCAATAATTCGGACTTCAACAGTTCCTCCATGGCCGATGATTACAAGGTCGTTTCCATTGAAGAAGGAAAACTGGGAAATTATTCAGTGAATATTCTTGAACTTGAAGCAGTGAACGATGAGGTTACCTACCCCAAACGAAAAATATGGGTGACAGCGGGATCTGTCAATCTCCAAATAAAGAGCGAGGACTACAGTGCCAGTGGGAGGCTGATGAGAACCAGTTATTACCCTTCCTATACTACATCGGATGACAAATACATTGCCACGAAGATGATTTTCGTTGACGAATTGATTGAAGGGAAAAAGACCACAATCACCATCAGTGACATCTCGTTCAAGGATATACCCGATTCAGTATTCACCAAGTCCTATGTCGAACGTGTAAACAAATAGGAGACTTTCTGTGATGCATAAACAAACTATCTTGCGTTCTCTTTTTTCTCTGATACTTGTCTTTTTAGTCGTGCTTCCTGTGTTCGCTGCAAGTGAGGACTTCCTGTTTGAAGACAATGGTTCCTCTGACTTGTTCGGCACAGATATGTTGGTTCAGGAAGTTGGTGAGACCAATCTCCTTCTTGATGATCTGCTTCTGAGTAATGCTGATGGAGTACAGATAGGGGGATCCTATTCCTTTACGGTGACTCCTGCCTGGTCCAAGGATTTTGATACGGATGCGTTCAGAAGCAGTCTTGCCACCAAGATGAACGCCACCCTCGATTTTGATGCAAGACCTGATACGGACATCCGTATATATGGAAGGGCGGATGTAGCGTATCATCAGGTAAACGGCAGCGATTCCTTGTCGATAACACTCATGGAGCTGTTCAGTGACTTTTCTGTGCATGACCAGCTGTTTTTCAGGGTCGGTAAACAGACCCTGACCTGGGGAGTAGGGTACTTCTTCAGCCCCGCCGATTTGCTCAATGTCAATTCCATCAATCCGTTCGATGCAGAAGCGGATAGGGAAGGTGCGATGGCCGTCAAGGTGAATATGCCTATTGGAATGGACAATCTCTACGGATACATCAAGGTGCCCGAAGATGCAAATGATAGTTCAGACCTTGCTTTTGCCGCAAAATACGAGAAGGTGTTGGGAAAGACTGAATTTGGTTTTGGAACGTTCTATCAGGATGGAAAAGACCCCTCTGCGATGATCACCATATCATCAGGTATTCAGGATATTTCCCTTTTTGGGGAGGCTGTAGCGACGTACGGTGAAGATGGGGTCTATTTTCAGGGCACCGTCGGGAATCAGTTTTCCTGGTCCTCCAGTGAAAGCAATCTTGGCTTTACATTTGTAGGACAGTACAACTATAATGGAAAACCGACTGCGATACATAACCATTTGGACCACGCAGCTGCAGTGCATACAACATTTTCCCTTACCGATTCTCTTTCATTTGGATTCTTCTATCTTGGGTATTTGAGTGATTTCTCTGGAATGTTGAAACCATCCCTTTCCTGGAGTCCTGTTGACTATATACAGATGACTTTTGATGTGAGTTTCCCGTACGGGGGATTTGGAAA
>JAQVVB010000076.1 GCA_028699215.1 Sphaerochaeta sp.
GCCACCAATAGAATTTATAGTGGCTGTAATGTGGAAAATTCCAGTTATGGGGCGACTATCTGTGCTGAACGAAATGCCGTACTGAATGCTGTAGCAAATGAAGGAGCTCTCGGAATTGATACGCTGGTAGTGGTCAGCGAAGATTCTCCGCCTGCTCCTCCCTGTGCAATGTGCCTTCAGGTCCTCGCAGAATTTTGTCGAGCAGATACTGAAATCCATCTCGTAGATGTCGATTTTGTCGAAAAAAACGGCAAAGGGGCGCATCTTGTCTACTCGTTCAGCGATTTGCTTCCTTTCCCTTTTATATTTCCTAGCATGAGGTCATGATGAGACGTTTTTCGCTTGTATTTTTTCCCTTGTTTGCCCTGTTCCTGCTTTCTGGATGTTCTACAACGACAAATATGGTATCTGGACCCTCCGTAGACCCTACGTTGAGTCTCAGTCAGAAGATGGAATATTACGATATTCCAAAGGTCTCGATTACCTATCCTACCGTATATCATGACGGTAACGAATGGCGTGATCGTGTCATTGAATTGATTTCCTCTGCCGAGGATTATGTCATCATCTCTTCGTTTCTTGCATCGAGTTCAGTAGAGCTGGAAGAGTTGTATGATACCATCATCCAAAAAGCCGAAGAGGGGGTCGATATTTATTTCATTGTCGATGGCACAGGCGCCTTCGATATGACGGAGACCCGTTTCCATCTCATTCCCCTGAAGTTCCTTCGTGATAGTGGGGTTCATCTGTTGGAATACAATCCAATTTCCGCAGGGAGAATCATCTCCGGAACAAAAATACTTTTTAGAGACCATCGGAAGTTTCTCATTGTTGATGGAAAGAATCTTGCTCTGGGTGGAATGAACCTCAACTACATCTCCATCGGTGCTACAGACCAACATTTACAACGCGACACGATGTTTGAGTTTGCATCCCCACGGTTGTGTGAGATCATGCTCGATTCTTTTGTAACTTGGTGGAATGCTGAGTCTTGGGAAGAAGTGCGACGGGAAGATTTTTCCGTTGACCACACCTTCGGTCTGGATGCACCACACTATGAAGCCTGGTATGCCGATCAATATCCCCTTACCAAAAAGCTCAGTGGCTTTTTTGGCTCTTTGCTCAATGAAGCTGAACACTCGGTCAAGGTGTTGCCGTTTTTACCGTTTTTCGACCAATATTTGCTGGATGCTTTCAGCAGTCCGGCAAAGCGAGGAGTCTCAGTCCAAATGATCATTCCTTTTGATTCTCGTGTTTCAAACAGGAAGGGAATTGAATACATGGCCAAGGACCTGTTGACCATGGGAATCGATCTGAGGATAGAGAATGAGGGTGAAGAGACTCAGCGCCTATTGCATGAAAAGTTGATGATCATCGACGACCGCTATGTGGTTTTCGGATCCTCCAACATGAACTATCGTTCTTTTACCCTTGCGTATGAAGTATCACTGGTTGTCGATAGCCCTGAACTGGCAAAGCAAATGAGCGAGCATTTTCAGGATATCTATGAGAATTCTGTTCCTATAACCGAGGAACAAGCTGATGAGTGGAGGACTTTGGATAGTTGGCCTCGATATGCTTTTGGGGTGATAGGAGGCTGATGATGAGAAAGGTTGGAATAGTCGGAATGCTTTTTTTCTGTCTGGTGATGCCTCTTGGGGCAAGAAGCCTCGGTTACTCCGTAGGGTTTTATGGACAGAGTGGTTTTGAAGATGTACATCATGCCAACAGTGGTGTTGAGCTCTCCTTGGTGTATCAGAAATCATATCGTCCAATTCTGAATCCCTCTTTCTACATACGGGGAGCGTTTGGGACCGATATGGATGGGTTGTTTGTACTTCCTTATCAAGAAGTTGGAATCTCTGTGGATATCTTTCGCACAATAAACCATCCCTTCAGTTTCTTATCCAGCAACATCATTGCGTATGATCCTGCCATCTCGCTGGCATATCATTGGAAAACTGGACAAGAAGGACAGTACATGACTCTGGGAATCAATCCTTTCAAGCTCTCTCAAAAGGATTTTTGGTATGAGTTTTTCGCTCCTTTTGTTTCTTTTGACTTGGATACGTGGACAGTCGATGCCTGGGGTATCAACCTGGTCCGCTATACCTATCTGTACAAGTAGGCTGATATGAATAAAAAGATTCTTGGTGTCATGATGGCACTGATGATGACTTCACAACTTTTTGCAGGAACGTTCGACCTTGGGATAACCTTGGGTACTGAGATACATCTTTTTGAAGAAGATTTTGATCAAAGTAAAATGAAGATGGCCTGGGGCCTCTCGATGGGGTTGAATGAGAACTGGGAGTTGGATCTGCAATCTGCCAGTCAGTTGATCCCCGATTTCTTTGGTGATACGACATTATCTGTCTTGCTGCAACGGACTCTGTTGGGTCAACGGTCAACTGGGAACCAGATAGCAGGGTTGGGAGTCAATTCATTGGTGGGAGGAGGCATCATGTTTTCTTCCTACAACAATGAAGAAGTATATAAACCCACCCATCTGTTGTTTTCCTTGACTCCCATAACGATTGGAACCCCGATTTCAGGCAAGCGTGAGAGGTTGGTGACCCTCACCCTTGCCTACAACCTGCATACACAACAAGTAAGCATGCTTTTTGATGTCATAAAGTATGATTTCTATGTTGTAGGCAGTTATCAGGATTATCTCTAGCAACCCACTTCAAGTGCCATCATCTTATCGATGCGTCGTTGGTGTCTATCGCCTTCAAATTCACTGTCCATGAAAGCATCGAGGATGGTACAAGGGTCCTCTTGGTAGTTGATTCTTCCTCCGAATGCAATGAAATTAGCATTGTTGTGCTTGCGTGCCATTGAAGATGCATAGGCGTTCTGAGGGAGAGCGCAACGAATTCCTTGGATCTTGTTTGCACTGATGGAAATTCCGATGCCAGTCCCGCAACAGACGATTCCAAATTCGTATCCACCTTTCTTGTACTCTTCACAAGCAAGTTTGGCCATGTCTGGATAATCTACCGAATCATGGGAAACGACACCGAGATGATTGACCTCATAACCCATTTTGGTGAGGTATTCTACAAATACCTGGGCCAGTTCTATAGCGCCGTGGTCATTAGCGATAACAATCTTTGCCATATGTTCCTCCGCTTGAATCGATGGTAGCGTATTTATTCTCTTCTGCCAAGATTGCTTTCTTGGTTGTCTGTTATCCGTAACTGAGATAGAATGGCTTCAACTACAGGAGAATCATGTGGCTGAAATCTATATTAGTGGTCATCGGAATCCGGATATGGACAGCGTCTGTGCTGCCTACAGTTATGCGTATCTGAAAAACAAGACCGATCCGGCAAATACGTATATACCTGTGCGTTGCGGTAATCTCAACGACTCTACCAAAGCACAATTCGAACGACTTGGCGTGACTCCACCAGCTTTCATCAAAGATGTTCGTACTCGTGTTTTCAGCGTCACTAGAACAGCGAAAAGTATTTTGCAAGTCACCGATCCTGTCTACAAACTCGTCTCCCTCTATGGACAGGCTATACAACCTTCCGTTGTCCCTGTCCTTGAGAATGATACCTATCGAGGTCTTCTCAGTGTAGATGAGGTAAGTAGCTTTGTCTTGAAAGAAAACTGTGGGGTCAGACCCATCTATCATTTCGTGGTGGATAACTTTTCCAAGGTTCTCAGGGGAAGATATCTCAAGAAAGGGGAACAACCTTCTTTTGATGCTTCCATCGTGGTGGGGGCGATGCGCTATACGGTATTTTGCAAGCACATGGAAGCTTTGTTGGATCAGAAACCAATTTTAGTGGTCGGCGATCGCGAAGACCATATCAGAAAAGCTATTGAAATGCAGATTCCGGGTATCATCCTTACCGGCTTGGAGCATGGATTGACTTCGCAGGTTGACTTTGATTCCTACCAGGGTACGGTTTTTATCAGTGAATTGGATACAGCAGAAACAATACGCCTGCTACGGCTTTCCATTCCCGTAACCCAGTTGATGAGGCAGGAACCTCCACTCATCCAGGATGACTGTCTGTTCGATGAAGCAAAAAGCATACTCAGCGATAGTGAATTTCGTGGACTTCCAGTGTTCCGGGGAAAGGAGTGGAAGGGATTCATCACCAGACGTTGTTTTTTGGAGAAACCAAAAACAAAACTCATCATGGTCGACCACAACGAACCTGAACAGAGCGTTCCCGGCATCGATGAAGCAGAAGTGGTTGAAATCATCGACCACCATCGTCTGGGTGCAGCAAAAACACGACACCCCATCTATATCTGTTGCGAGCCGCTAGGCTCCACCTGCACCATCATATACAATCTTTTCATCCGTCATGAGGTGGAAATTGGTGAGCAATTGGCAAAAGTGCTGCTCAGCGGCATTGTCAGCGATACGGTGATGCTCAAGAGCCCCACCACCACGTTTGAGGATTTCACTGCTGTCCAGGATCTATGCCACTTGGCGAATATCGAGGACATGCGCAATTTTGGTGAGACGATGTTTTCAAGTGGAGCTTCTCTTGCCAATGAAGATCCCCACAAGATGCTTGAGGCTGATTTCAAGCAATATAAGGAACTGGGAGTCAGATTTGGCATCGGGCAGTGTGAAGTCACCACCCTCAGTGATGTGGATGACTATAAAGATTCCTACCTTCATGGACTTGAGGAACTCAAACGGGCTTATGCACTCGATTGGGCCATGTTCCTCATCACCGATGTCGTCAAGGAAAACAGCGTTCTGTTGATGACTTCCATGCCGATAGCGGAGCACAAGCTTGCCTATCACAAAGAAGGGGAAGGTAAATTCCTGTTGCCTGGGGTGCTTTCACGCAAGAAGCAGTTGCTTCCGGAAATACTGAGAGTATTGGAAGAGTAGCTATTTGATTTCGGTGATGGTGTTGACCGAGGGGATGGTCTTGAGACTCTTGATGATTTTCTTGAAATCTTCCTCGTGTTCAACTTCCATGGTGAAGGTTCCTATCAACTTTCCTTCCTCGTCATCATGCAAACGTCCTTCGATGAGGTGCCCTTTGTATTTACGAAGGGCACCTTCTATTTCTCCGAAGAGATCATAGGTACGTTTGCTTGATATGCTGAAACGCTTGGTCAACCTTGGTGATTCCGTTTCCCATTCGACTTCTATCGAACGGTCCACGATTTCAGTCATGTTCTTCAGATTCGGGCAGTCTCGTTTATGAACGATGATGCCTCTTCCTCTGCTGATGTATCCTACAATGTCATCACCCCGCACTGGAGAACAGCACTGGGCGATATGGATCATCATGTTTTTCTCATCCCCAACCCTGAACTTCATTCGTTTGGAGTCAAGTACCTGGCGGACGATATTGTCATCATCGGGATTAATGACCGGTTGTTGTACCTGTTCTGTCTTTGGAGGCTGTTCGGTGCTCTTACGCTTGGCGATGATGTCCTTGTCAATCAGGATGTTCTCGTCATATTTGTTCAGCCAGGCCTTGATTTTCTTTCGGGCGCCGTTGGTCTGTGCATATCTGAGCCATTGCAGGTGAGGACGTGCATTGGGGGAGGTCAATATTTCAATGACCTGGGTGTTTTTCAAGGGAACATTGAGGGCGATGATGGAACCGTCTGCTTTGGCTCCTGTGGTATGGTTTCCCACTTCCGTGTGAATCTGATACGCGAAATCCAAGGCTGTGGCGTTGGTAGGCAGCTCTACGATATGACCCTGTGGAGTGAATACGTAGATGGTGTCCTTCAGCAATTCGCCCTTGATGTCATCCATGTACGATTCGCTGGTTTCAATTTCGTTCGACCACGTCTTGAGTTTCGTGATGATTTTGGAAAACTGTTCATTGTCCATTTTGGACCAGGAACCGCTCTCGCTTCCTGTTTCTGCCTTATACGTCCAGTGGGCGGCTACACCATACTCAGCAGTGAAATGCATCTCTTTGGTTCTGATCTGGATTTCCATCAATTTGCCGTCAAGAGCCATGACCGTAGTATGTAGGCTTTGGTAGTTGTTGGCCTTGGGCATGGCTATGTAATCCTTGAAACGTCCTTCGATAGGAGGCCAAAGTCGATGGATGACGCCTAAGATGGTATAACATTCGGTTACTGTATTGCAAAGAATCCTGACACCGAGGATATCGAAGATTTCATCGATTTCCTTCTTGCGTTTCTTCATCTTCATATAGACCGAATAGGTGTGTTTTGCCCTGCTGGTTACGATGACATCGCTCAGGCTGGCATCGCCACAAGCCCTATAGATGCTTTTCTCAATTCTGCCGAGATAGGCTGTCTGCTCTCCTTTCTTGCTCAGCAGATATTCCTGGATGTATTGGTAGGTATCTGGTTTGAGAATTTTCAAAGAGAGGTCTTCCAGCTCATCCTTAAGCCAGGATATGCCCAAACGGTCTGCAAGGGGAGCGAAGATGTCCAATGTCTCTCCTGCTATTTCTTTGGCCCGTTCCGGCTTCAGGTGTTGGAGGGTCCTCATGTTGTGGAGTTTGTCCGCAAGTTTGATGATGATGACCCGAATGTCCTTGCTCATGGCAAAAAACATTTTTCGAATGGTTTCTGCTTCTTGGAGACTCTTGTTCTTCGCTTTGAGATTGCTGATCTTGGTTTCGCTTTCGACCATGTCTGCAACAGCCTGTCCAAAGGTAGTGGACAGTTCTTCGTAGGTGGTGTCAGTGTCCTCGATGGTGTCGTGCAAAAGACCAGCACAAACGGTATCAGCATCCATTTTGAGCTGGATGAGGATTTCCCCAACGGCAAGAGGATGGATGATATAGGGTTCTCCGCTTGCTCGTTTCTGGTTTTCATGTTTTGAGGCAGAGAAGGTCGCCGCTGCAAGAATCTTTTCCTGATCGGCTTTTGGGTATTTGAAGGCTTTCTGTATGAAACGTTCTAACAGTTGTTCGTACATGGCAGTATCCCCCATACAACCCGTTCAAGGCCGGCAAGGTCGAAAACAGCTTCAACCTTGGCAAAGCCCTTCTCGATCATGAGGCGTTTTATCTCTTCGACTTGACGATAATCGCACTCCATGATCAGCGCTCCATCACATTGCAGGTGGGAAAGACTTTGTTGTATCAAGGTTCGGATACAGTCCAAGCCGTCTTCCCCAAACCCCTCGAGAGCCAACCTGGGTTCTTTTTGTACATCCAGGGAAACTTCATCACACCAAGCTTTGGTGAGATACGGGGGGTTAGACACGATGATATCATACTTTTGTTGAGCAGGGGAGAGCATATTGCCTTTGAGTAGGATCAGAGGGTGTCCCAACAGGGATCTGGCATTGATGTCTGATACCTGTAGAGCCTCATCCGACAGGTCGCTAAGCGTCACATCATATCCCAACTCACAGCTGAGGGTGATGCCTACGCATCCGCTTCCTGTGCATACATCGATGATGTTTGGCGGTGTTTCTCTGGTTTTGGCGAAATTGAGTGCAGTTTCCACCAGTATTTCTGTATCTGGGCGAGGAATGAGGACTCTTTGGTCGACAAAAAAAGTTCTTCCATAGAACTCTTTTTCCTTGAGAATGTAAGCCATGGGAATGGAGGCTAATCGTTGCTCCAAGAGATGATGTAACGTATCGATCTGCTCTTGTGTGAGCAGATCGTCACTATGAAGGATTTGTTGGAGCTGGTCCATCTGGGTTGCTTTTTGCATCAGAAGCCTTGCTTCAAGATCCGGTGTATCAGTTATTTCATGCTCTTGAAGAGATTTCAGGCAGTATGCCTTGAGCTCTTGCACCGATTTGGCGACCAAATCAAGCTTCCTTAAGGGCTGCTTCACCGGCTGCCACTTTCAAGGCTACGACAACTTCTTCGAGTTGGCCCTGCATGATCAGGTCCAACTTGTAGAGCGTTAGGTTGATTCGATGGTCGGTAAGACGATTCTGAGGGTAATTATAGGTACGGATACGTTCACTACGATCTCCCGATCCAACCTGATTCTTTCTTGCCTCAGCACGTTCCTTATTCTTTTTTTCTTCTTCCAAATCGAAAAGACGGGAACGAAGGACACGCAGTGCCTTTGCCCTGTTTTTGATCTGACTCTTTTCATCTTGCTGGATAACCACCAAGCCTGTGGGCAAGTGGGTGAGTCGGACCGCACTATCAGTGGTGTTGACACACTGACCACCGGGGCCGCCTGCACGCATGACATCGACTTTCAGATCTTCCGGCTTGATTTCAATGTCGGTTTCTTCTGCTTCAGGAAGTACTGCAACAGTAACAGCAGAGGTATGGATTCTACCGCCGCTTTCAGTTTCAGGTACTCGTTGGACACGATGGACTCCGCTTTCCCAACGTAAAGAACCATACACATCTTTTCCACTTACCGAGAGGATGAGTTCTTTATAGCCGCCGATTCCCGTCTCATTTGAACTCAGGATTTCGATCTTCCAGCCCTTGACATCTGCAAAATGCATATACATCTTGAAGAGGTTTGCAGCAAATAAGGCTGCCTCATCTCCTCCCGTACCGGCTCGAATTTCCATGATGATGTCCTTCCCTGCAAGAGGGTCGGGTGGGATGAGGAGCATCTTGGTCTTCTGTTCAGCTTCAGTATAGGACTTCTTGAGTCCAGAGAGCTCTTCCTTGGTCATTTCGAGCATTTCAAAGTCTGTTTCTTCATGCAAGATGTCTTCAGCCTCGGCAATCTGTTGGAGCAGGCTCTGCATGTGTTTCAGTTCATCTATGATGGGGGAAAGATGCGAGCGTTCTTGGTTTAGGCGCTTGAACAATTTCATGTCCTGCATCGTTTCCGGCTTACTCAGTTTTGCATCAATATCTTCTAGCTGCTTTTCATATTCCGGCAGTTTTCTAAGCATGGGTATCTCCTACAGTAATTCTTATCAAGTATACAAAACTCATCAAGCTTTGCATAGCATTGCTAGAGATCCAATTGCTTCAATGCCAAGCGGTTCTGTTCGATCAGCGGGACGGTAAGGGGGTTCATGCGAACGAACACCAGAACACCAAGAAGAAAAAAGAGTGCTGGAATGACTCCCATGTGGAATCTGATTCCCATTTTTGCACCGGTACTCACTTGCTCTGGATTGAAGTTTGTCAGTGTGTGCACTACATAGAATACCACTGCCTGGCTTGCATAACTGAAACGCATGAAGAAGGCTCTGATACCCAAGACCACACCATCGTCCCGGCGCTTCTGTGTGACTATGAAATTGTCGATGACATCTGCCATGGCAGGACTCATGAACGTCCAGAAACCGCCAAAACCCAACCCCCAGAGTGTCATGAAAATCATGAACCCCACTTGGGTCTTCACCAAGGTGAGAGGAATGGCGAACAGGGCCATGAACAGGGCGCAGACAACGAGCATTTTTTGGTTGTTCTTCATACGCTTCGCCACCTGCGTCCAGATGACGATGGAAAGCAATGCTCCTACGAGCATTCCTGCAAATATCGGAGTTGCCTGGCTGCTTTTCCCTTCAAGGATGTATTTGACTATGTAATTGATGCTGCTGGTCATGCACATACACCCGCTCTGATAGAAAAAGAGGAAAAGTACGAAGGAAAGCAGGGCCTTGTCTTGCAGTGCATGCTTCATCTGTACGAAAAACGATGGGGCTTGCGTATCTTGTGCCTGGAACTTGTTGAAGCGATTGATCATTTCCTTGGTTTCAAAGACCCCAAAAGAGACTAAAAGGGTGGAAAACAAAGAAATCCCCATGATGACCAGACCGCAGAGAACATAGCTGAGACGATCGCCGTAATTGAATACCAGAGGAGGTACGATGAAACCTGCTGCGATACCCAAGACTCCGATGCCTGTGCCCAATGCTGCGGTGGAGGTCCTTTCCTTCTGGGAACGGAACTTATCAGGGTAGATGCTCTGATAGTTCACTTCCCATAAAGAATACAGTCCGTCATAGAGACAGATGGAGAGGACCATCCAGAGAAAGACAGGAAGTGGATTGTTTTTTGCATCCCAACTGAGCGGGACGGCAAAGATGAGGAAAAAGGTCAGACTACTGAGAATCAAGCCGATGATGATCCAAGGAAACCTTCTTCCGAGTCGTTTGGAAAAAGGAGCTGCCTTGTTGGTTATATACCCGATGATGGGGTCGTTGATTGCATTCCACAGTGAATAGATGATGGTGGCAACGGCAGCAAAGCCTGCACTCAGGCCTACTTCCGTCTCATAGAACATGAATACGATGGAGCCGAAAGCTCCTGTGAGGAATTCGGCGATGAACTTTCCGAATCCATAGGAGACCATAGTTCGCTTTGTGGCCATGTACACCTTCCTTGGGGATGATTATTCGTTATACAGCTATATGATGGGTTTGTCAAAAAAAGTTGTTGCTTTGGGGTTGTTGGAAGAAAATACA
>JAQVVB010000404.1 GCA_028699215.1 Sphaerochaeta sp.
GGCACCGATATAGATCCCGAAGAGAGCTATGAGTGCGGTATTGGTGTTCATGCTGTACGTGATGGTAGTAAGCAGCGCGACACCCAAGGTAGCTGTCAGGCCAGGCAAGGCTCCGAAGACGATGCCCAAGATCATGCTTCCAAATAGGAGCAGAAGCTGAATTGGGGAGATGAGTATGGAACCGATGGTGGAAAAAAAGTACGATAATTGTTGCAGCATATATCCCCCCCTACCTAAAGCTGTAATAGACAAGATTCAGAAGACTGATGATCCCGCCTTCAACCGGCATGGGAATCAGCAGCAGGTATTTGAAGAGGACAATCAACAGGAAGGGTCCCAACAGGGCTATGTTCCTCACTTTCCGGCTCTCCTTTTTCTGCTCTGCATCGCTACGTACACAGCGGGCCATGCTCACCATCATAGCGATGAGAATCACCAGCACCACCGCATCAAAAATATATTGGAAGCGCCGGTTGATCATGTTCATGACACCAACAAGCTTGAGCAGGGCAACAAGTGCGGAGAAACCGAAAAAGAGTGGCACGGTGATGCGGTTCAGCGCCTTTGACTCAAGATGGAAGAAGGAGATGAAAATGAAGAGGAAGAGTGCCATCGAAAGATAAAAATCAACATGAGGAATAAAGATATAGACTTCAACCAGAAAGAGCATGGCAATGAAGAGAAATCTTCTGAACTCTGTTGAGGCGAAATACGTGGAGAGCATCTGGGACAAAGCGTGGTTCTTCCACTCCTTGATGTACTCCAGTGCCCCGTGCTTGATGGAGAACACGATGAGGGAGATACCCAAGAGCAGAAGACCGCTGTTTACCAGCAAAGGCATCAGGGCTGGGGAGACATACCAGACGTTGGAAACACCGCCATAGGTATCTTTCATGGGGATCTTGAAAGTCTCAAGGAAGGACCAGAGTGAGAACAGGATGAAAAAGACTCCTGCAAACAGGTCCAGACCTCTTCGGTTCTTACTATTCATATATTGCAACCTATTGTTCTTAAACGAGATGAAGCTGCCGCATAGCTGGTATGGGCAGCTCCTTCATACTCAATTCCTGTTACGGTCTGGGGATACCCAGGGAAGCAGGATCCTGCTTTGCAATACCGAGGTCGGCAAGAGCCCAAGCAAAGAGTGACTCAAGCTTGCGCATGTTTGCAGAAGCTTCTTCACCATAGAGACCACTGACCACATAGTAGTTGTCTCCTGCGAACTTCTTGACACCCTCGCTCTGCATGGCAACCTTGAAGGCCTCAACCAGCTTGTCCTTGACAAACTGAGGAGCATCCTTGTTCACGCCCAAACCAATGGTCTGCGGAATCGGGAGATACTTGTCCAGTCCCTCGATGGTATCGAAAGCAGAAGGAATGACCTTTCCCTGAAATTCGAACGTCTCGGGAATCAGCATGGCAAGGGGCTTGAGCTTTCCAGCCTTGATAAGGGGAGCTTGCTCTGCAATGGTGGTGACAACCACATCGACTTCCTTGGAAAGCACAGCATTCTGTGAGGGAATGGACCCTTCGTAGGGAATGTAATTGAATGCAACACCAGCGCCCTTCTCGAAAGAAGCGAGGTTGATGTGGTGCATTCCACCGTTGGCGGCAGCAGCAGCCTTGATCTGCTTCGGAGCCTTCTTTGCAGCGGCCATCAGCTCTTCAAGGGTGTTGTAGGGACTGTCACCTACTACGGAGATCAGGTCAGGGGAACCACCGAGGATGAAGTAATCAAATACATCGACGGACTTGTTCCAATACCCCATCGCAGCAGTCGTTGCAATGGTCTCAGGAATGCCACCGAGTGTGTAGCCATCGGCAGGTCTCTTGAGAATCTCTTCCATACCAACAGTACCACTGGCACCGGTGATGTTTGTCACGTTGATGTTAACGCCCATTGCCTTACCCATTTCTGCACTCAGAACACGAGCAACCAAGTCGGTGCCGCCTCCGGGAGCCATGATAGCAATGGTGGTGATGTCACGAACGGGGTATTTCTCAGCTTCAGCCTGAGCGAATACACTTCCAAGTACCAAAGAAATCAGAATCAGTGCAAGTATCGCTTTTTTCATACGAACCTCCAAAGGTGTAGAATACTTGTAGCTTAACTTATAGTACAACTGAAAGCAAACAATATTTTCCTTTTCTTGAACATTTTTGCTTTTCTTGTTATTTTTTTATCTATATAGATTTATTTTAATTTCTATTATAGCTCTTGGCGATTTTTACGTGAGTAATATATTACTTGGGCTTTTTTTCTTGTATTACAAGTGATGTATACAATTGATACAAGTAAGGATAGAAAATGGGTTGCCCATTTCTGGACAACCCATTGTATACAACTACTAGAGAAAGAAAGACTACTCGCCGATCTTCGTACCGCTGACCTTCGCATAGAAGCGGGCAAGGGCGCTGTGGTCGTCGCCGCCAAAGCCGTCGGCATGCAACGTCTCCATCATCTCGCGCACACTTGCGGTGAGCGGGAGCGGGCTTCCCACGCTGTGGGCCGTGTCCATCGCGTTGGCGAGGTCCTTGATGTGCAGGTCGATCTTGAAGC
>JAQVVB010000405.1 GCA_028699215.1 Sphaerochaeta sp.
ATGTGGAAATGCCTGTCTTGCAAGTGTAGCCGGCATCTTGGGAACCAAGATGGGCTATGATTGCCTTTCCTCTCAGAGTCTTGAACAACTGACGGGAGCGTGCAGGACGGTATCGGAAATCTGCAACGTACGCATCCCTCATGGTATGCCCTTCATCGGTCGCAGCGCGTTTGCCCATAAGGGAGGGATGCACATTGACGGGGTACAGAAGAATCCCTCGTCCTTTGAACACATCGACCCAAGTTCTGTAGGCAACGAGCGAAGAATGTTGATGAGTGAAGTGGCAGGCAAGGCTTTGATGATCAAACGAATAGCCAAGGTTGTTCCTGATTTGGCAAAAGACGATCCGGTGACCGTGCTGCTTATGGATGAGCTGAAGAAGATGGAAGCTGCGGGGTATCAGTTTGAAGGAGCCGAGAGTTCCTTTGATCTGGTCATCAGAAGACATCTGAAGATGTACAGGCCTTTCTTCACCTTGGTGCACTACCAGACAATCGGCAGCAGCCCCTATGCGGACCCTTCATCGGATGCAAGCCATGCAGCGGTTGTGAAAGTGAAAGTGAACGGTGAGAGTGCCATAACGGCAGCGGAAGGCGAAGGCCCGGTAAATGCGCTGGACAGGGCATTGCGCAAGGTGCTTGAGCAGTTTTACCCAACACTGAAAAGTGTTCACCTCACCGATTATAAGGTTCGTGTGCTTGATTCAGCAGGAGCGACTGCTTCCAAGGTAAGGGTTCTCATTGAATCGACTGATGGTAATCAGACCTGGTCTACCATTGGAGTGAGCAAAGATATCATCGAGGCCAGTTGGCTGGCATTAAGCGATAGTATTGAATATAAATTAATCGCCGACGGGGTTATTCCCTCGGACGACAACAAGTAAGGAGACTTCCAATTATGGGCATGACAATGACACAGAAAATCTTGGCACACCATGCAAACCTGGACTCGGTAAAAGCGGGCCAGTTGATCATGGCTGATCTTGATCTGGTGCTTGGAAACGATATCACAGCTCCTGTGGCGATCAATGAATTCCCGAAGTTCGGACGCACGTCTGTTTTCGACAAGGAAAAGGTTGCGTTGGTTCCAGACCACTTTTCCCCAAACAAGGACATCAAGGCCGCAGAGCAGTGCAAGTGTCTGCGTACCTTTGCAGGCGAACAGCAGATCACCAACTACTTTGACGTGGGTCAGATGGGTATTGAACACGCTCTACTTCCAGAGAAGGGCTTGGTGGGAGCTGGAGATCTGGTCATCGGAGCCGACAGCCATACATGCACCTACGGTGCTTTGGGAGCATTCTCCACCGGAGTGGGCTCCACCGACATGGCTTGTGGCATGGCTACCGGCCAGGCTTGGTTCAAGGTTCCTTCTGCAATCAAGTTCAACTTGACGGGGAGGTTTTCCAAATACGTGAGCGGCAAAGACCTGATCCTCCACATCATCGGCATGATTGGAGTCGATGGGGCCTTATATCAGAGTATGGAATTTGTGGGGGAAGGTGTAGCCTCCTTGACCATTGACGACCGCTTCACCATTGCCAACATGGCAATCGAAGCCGGTGCCAAGAATGGCATTTTCCCTGTTGATGAGGTTACCTTGGAGTTCCTCAATGACCATTGCAAACGAAAGCCGGTGGTGTATGAAGCAGATGGTGATGCTGAATACGAAAGAGTGATCGATATCGACCTCAGTGAAGTCAAGAGCACGGTTTCCTTTCCTCATCTTCCCTCCAATACCCGAACCATCGATCAGGTCGGCGAAGTGAAGATCGACCAGGTGGTCATCGGATCCTGCACCAACGGACACATCAGCGATTTGAGGATGGCTGCTTCTTTGCTCAAGGGCAAAAAGGTCGCTCCTTGGGTGCGATGCCTCATTTTCCCTGCAACCCAGCAGATTTGGAAGGACGCCATGCATGAAGGTCTCTTTGATATCTTCATCGACAGTGGTTGTGCTGTTTCCACGCCTACTTGTGGACCTTGTCTCGGTGGCCATATGGGAATACTTGCTGAGGGTGAACGTGCCGTCAGTACGACCAACAGAAACTTTGTCGGTCGCATGGGTCATGTAAAGAGTGAAGTATATCTTGCAAGTCCGGCAGTTGCCGCAGCAAGTGCGATTCGTGGATTCATCGCTGATCCGAATCAGATTCAGGAGGAGAAATAATGCAAGCCAAAGGAAGCGTTTTCAGATATGGGGACAATGTCGATACTGATGTCATCATTCCAGCGAGGTATTTGAATACCTCCAATGGGAAAGAACTGGCCATGCACTGCATGGAGGATATCGATGGAGAGTTCGTAAAGAAGGTCAAGGAAGGGGATATCATCGTTGCAGACAAGAATTTCGGGTGTGGTTCCAGCCGTGAGCATGCTCCTCTTGCCATCAAGGAGAGCGGAGTTTCCTGCGTCATCGCCCGTACGTTTGCAAGAATTTTCTACCGGAACTCCATCAATATCGGGTTGCCGATCTTAGAGTGTCCTGAAGCCTGCGACGGCATCAAGGCCGGGGATATCGTTTCTGTGAATTTCAGCAACGGTAAA
>JAQVVB010000406.1 GCA_028699215.1 Sphaerochaeta sp.
TCACTCATACCCTTTCTCCCTTGCTTGCATAGAGATGCATTGGGTATAGGGTAGGGTGGCAAATGTAGTAAGTCAAGAAATTTTCGTTTGGCAACCACTCAAGGTTCCCTGAAAATGTAATGCTTCAGAATAGCAAATTGATTGGAGTTTCAATTGAAGAATTCATCCAGGTTTTGGAAGCCAATTTTCAATGGTATATTGAGGAAAGGATATAGATTTCTTTAGGGCGGGGAGTCCTCTTGACCACAAATTAATGTTTGGGTTTACTGCCAGGATAATTCTAAGTTTTTATCTCCACTCCCATAATTCAGTCATATTGGTATCATGATTGCGAAACAACCAAAAGAAATCTTCTCAATAGTTTTACCACTTATTCTCCGTTCTGGATGAACTGGGTGGGGCTTATCCCATATTTCTTCTTGAAGCATTTACTGAAGTACAAAGGGTCTGAGAAACCACTGCGATAAGAGACATCCTGGATGTTCTTAGAATCCTTCTCCAAATACTGTTTGGCCCGTTCAAGTCGTTGGTTTGCAATATATTTGACCAATTGTTCTCCCGTTTCCGAACGGAACTGTCGGCTGAGATAGTTTTCATTGATGAAGATCTGGGAAGCAAGCCAATTTACCGACAACTTGGGATTTTCTAGGTTATCCTGTACCAATTCAATACATCGATCAGTCAATCGCTTACTTGCTGTAACTTTCGATGTATTGAGATATTCCAATATGGAATCATAAAAACCTAGAATAAATGCAATGCATTTTGAGGGTTTGTCCAATTTGCTGACAAAGGTCAAAGGATCTGTCCATGCAGTATGCAAACCTCTTTCGGTAGCTTTTGACTCCTGCATGAACATAACGCCAGAAAGGATGAAATCCATTTTAGTGATATTAAAGATTTCCAGTGAATGGTGTTCATACAGCTCATTCAGGGTCGAGTTGACAAGTTTCGAAAGCCTCTCCCTGTTTTTTGTGCGTAGATATAGAAGAACTTGTTTCCTTAACTCATTGTAATCAAGGTTCGGAAGTGTTTTCTGTCCGATTAGTTGTTCATATACCAAAATTTTTTGTTTACGGTAAGCATCGGTTAAAGGAGAGAAATATTGTGTTTCATAGTAACAGCGGTAAATTTCAGAAAAATCCTGATAGACCCTGCTGATGATCAAGGTGCTGGAAAGGTTCATTTCAAACTGCAACGCCTTGTATATACTTTGAGCGATTTGGATAGCCTCGTTCAAGTAATAAGCCCTGAAAGGCGATACCTCCAGAATGACATTTACTTGGTAGAGCCCATCGCAGAACACAATAGCCTTTGCATAGGTATATACTGTGTTTTCGATACAGGTCACGATTTTGTTAATCAACTTGTCGTTGAGATCCTGACAAGGTATTTTCTGCTCGAATTCATTGATATGGACACTGATAATCTGGTACGGATCGAAGTGAAACACAATATTGTAAAGGTTAAATTTTTCTTGCACCTGGCTTTCTGTCATATTACGGTAACCGGAAACCAGATAGGAGAGGAAAATATCCCGTGCGGGTCGCTCGCCCAATGAAGCTTTACTCTTTAGTTCTTCTAATGCAACTTCATCCTGTAAGTTATTCAGAGCTTTCTGTACCGCTTCCAATAATTCTTCATTGTGTATAGGTTTGAGTAAATACTGAGTAATTCCAAGATTGAGTGCTTGTTGGGCACATGCAAAACTATCATTGACGGTTAAGAGGATGATTGGTAAAGAGGGGAAGCGTGTATGAACTTCTCGTGAAAGAGCCAACCCATCCATGCGGGGCATATTTACATCGCAGAGCAACAAGTCGACATGATGCTCGTTGAACAATTGTAATGCATGGATTCCGTCCTTGGCAGGCGGCAATACGAAGAACCCGCAGGCTTCCCAGTCGATGGCTCCTTGCAATTTCCTGAGGATGAGTGGGTCGTCGTCAACAAATAGTACCGTATACATTTCTTACCTCTCACATAACTTTGGGAAACGAAATAGAGACTTCCGTGCCTTCTTCATGCCGGGATGTAATAGTCACTCCATATTCATTTCCATATCGGAGTTGAATTCTATCTTGTATATTCTTTAGTCCAAAATGATGGGAAGGTGAGGGATCTGTGCCACTGAAGATTCCTTGAAGTTGTTCTTCCTCTATTCCACATCCGTTATCAGAGACTTTGATGACAATTTTATTTTGAACTTCTGAAACGGTAAGGGAAATGAAACCTTTTTTCTGCATTCTGCTAAAACCGTGGAGTACCGTGTTTTCGACAGTGGGTTGAATTAGCATTTTCAGGCATTTGTAGTGGGAAAGCCTTTGTTCCATATCAATATGGTAGGAAAAGAGCTCTGGGTTGCGGATTCTCTGTATTTGTAGATAATTCCGTACCAATTCCAATTCTTCGGCCAAAGTAATGACATTGCGACCTTTACTGAGAATGCCTTGGTAATAGCCTCCAATGTAACCAAGCATCCCCATTGCTTGTGCATTATTTCCTTCCGATATGAGAGTGTTTACGTTATCAAGGCAGTT
>JAQVVB010000407.1 GCA_028699215.1 Sphaerochaeta sp.
AAAAGGTCTTAGCATTGCAGTCTCTGGATCTCTATTCTACGAGTACCAGAACAGAAGCAATATCGTCAGGGACCTTACCTTTATCTTGTTATTCGGAATGGCATTCATCGGTGTAATCTACTTCTTCTTCGTGAGAAACCTATCCGTAACGATACTCTTGTTGGTCAATAGTTTCATTCCCTCCCTGATTATGTTTGCTTTGCTTTCTCATGCAGGCAAGCAGATTGATGTGATGACTGTCTTGCTCCCCTTGCTTCTGTTTTCAATCAGCACTGCTTATAGCATTCATTATTGCAAAACCTATCAGGTTGTGGGAAACAGGGAAAAAACCCTTGCTACTGTAGCTCAGGTGATTACGCTTTCAGCACTCACCACGATGCTGGGTTACTCCAATTTATTGTTCCTCAATAGTGACTCAATGCAAACGCTTGGGGTTTCCCTCATCATAGGGATCATGCTCTCAGTTTTTTCCGTCTTGTTTTGCATCCCTGTGATTTTGGAATGTTTCTCCATTGGTCACCTTGGTTCTTGGGAAATCCATCTCCACTCCTCATCCTATCCTACAGGAAAAACCTGGTTGTATTTCTTTGTTTGTTATCTGCTCGTATTTGGTTTTGTTTTATGTGGGCTGTATTGGTATGGAGAGAAATGGCACTATCGGGATGGATATCAACAGAATTTACGATCGTTTGTTCCCATGGAAAAAGAAGCTGAAGCTTTTGGAAAACATAACGGGCGTATCCAGAATATCGATATTTTCATTGATACAGGAAGTGAATATGGGTTGATCTCCCACGAAGTCTATGAGAAGATCGAGGAAATGACGCATCGGATTCGTGAATTGGATGCCGTTGTTTCTGTAATCAGTTATACCGATATAACCTCCTATGGCAATGGAATTCTCTATGGGCAACATCAAGAAATACCTCCAATCAATGACGCTGAGATTGGAGAGACGCTTGAACTGATCACTTCCTATAGAAATGATATCCCTTTGGATCTTTTCGTTGACCAATCGTATGAAAGAACGCGGTTGCTCATTGGATATGATGTCTCTCAAGCCCGTAATGAGCATGAAATGGTACTTCTGTATTTGGAAATTCTTGAGATAATCGAGCAAACCGTTTCTTCCATGGAAGGTTCCTCCTACCACGCAGCCGGCCGACCTTTGCTTTTAAAAGCACTCAATGAGTTTTTTCTCAATTTTCTTTCCAAGGCTTCCCCCTTGTTCTTCCTTTCCATTTTTCTAGTAGGGTTGATAATCCTTCATTCCATAAAAAAAGGATTGTTGCTTGTCCTTCCTTCCTTACTTGCATCTTGCTTTTATATTGGGTTGAACGCTTGGTTCAAACAACCAATTTCAGTTTTCAATGTATTTGGACTGTACACGCTCATGGGAATCAGCGTTGATGACTCATTTTATTTTCTTATCAACTATAAGCGAGCAGAAAACCTAGGGGGTCCTCGAGGCGCAGTAGAGTTGGTTTCAGAGGTATATCATACCACCGGGATAAACATCATTGAAACGACACTGATTGTTTCCGGTGGATTGCTTGCTGCTCTTTTTTCAGGAACGTTTCCTATCGTCATGACTATAGCCATGGCGATTCTGGCACTGAATTTTTCAACGATAACCACTTTGTACATAATGCCGCAGTTTTTTCTTCATACGAGAATACATCCGACTGAACTAAGTCAATTGGGAGGAGTACATGAAAACAGTAAGACAAGAAGATAGGATCCTATCCTCCTTCATTCGATATGTAATTATAAGCAGTCTTATCGTTTTTGTCGTTTCGACCTCTCCACTGTACAGCGAGACCATTGTTGGAGGATCCGTTTCTTCTGAATATTACCTTGAATCCACTGATACGTCCTTCTCTCAGTCCATTTCGGTTTCTGGAGATCTTTTGGTATCTTCGTATTCTGATATGATTACGTTTTCCGCGAATGTACATGTCAATGAGCAAATGCTGGTAGATGATTCTGGTTTTGAGCACGCTCACATAACGCCTGAACTGCTTTTGGAATCCTTATCCCTTTCTTCATTTTCTCTTGAATTCTATCCTTTGAATCAGCTTACGATTTCCATTGGCAAATTCCCTTCCCGGTATGGACAGAGTGAAATCATCAATCCTCTTTTGGTTTTCTCCCAGATTGATTATGCCGCTTTACTGAAGGGAGACCTTGAAGATTCGCAATTATTCCCGTTCCTTCTGAAAACTTCCCTGTATAGTGAATCCCTTTCTCTGGATCTGCTTATCGCCCCCTATATTCCTGAATACAGTTCATTCCCTGTAAACAGCCCTTGGTTCCCGATGAAGGACTTTCCAGAACAATTGGATATGGGTGGGGCCGGATTGAAGGATTTAGATGGTATTTCATATCAGGACGAAGTATTCATTGATGGAAAGGAAAATCCTTTTTCCCTTCAATTGGGATTGTCTGGTGTATCAGGTTCTTCTGATTATTCACTCTTTGGGTTTTATGGTTGGAATTCTGATTATCCTCTTACCACGATTCTTTCTTTTGATACTGA
>JAQVVB010000408.1 GCA_028699215.1 Sphaerochaeta sp.
GAAAGATCGCGCTTTGAACGGTCTTCCTCTTGGAAAGAGCGTAGGGCAAAACGCAGCATCTGCTCATCTCCGATCTGTTTTGCAAAGAGATACTCTCGTGCTGTACATTGTCCTGCAAGGGGGGAACAATCGGAAAAATTAAAGAAATACGGACCTTGTGCATGTATTTCCTTGATGAAGGTGGCAATGTTGCGAATCTTGGGTTCAAAGAAGAGTGAAGCACAAGCCCCATGCGACACCTCGTTTAAAATGAACAGGGAGTGAAACAAGCAGAGCCCTGCATGATGGTAGTACTGAGCCCCTTCGTTGCAACAGCCGTCATCACCATAATCCTTGAGAAAAGAGTCGAGACTGTACAGCGCTTGTTTGACGATGGACATCCTTTTTTCTTGGGAAGTTGGGAGCATGAATGCAGCAAGCAAGACGTTTTGGGTGCACCAGGTCGTCCAGTTGCACATTTTTTCCTCTTCATTTCCCATCCACCAGAAGTGGACTGTAAGGTAGGGATCAAGCACCCGTTTGGTGATTTCTTCTTCCATGCGGATACAGATCAAAGGGGAGATTGCATCCAGTTCCTCTTTGAGCAGGTAACGTATGGTGGCAAGCTGAGCAGCTGTCTCACAAGCAAAAAGATCCACCACAGGGTGAGATGCATCAGGCAGAATCAATTGCACCCCATCACGGATCAGGCTGTTGTGGGCAGGCAGTTGCCAGGCACTCTCTTCACAGATGCTGAAGATCCCATCAATGATCCTGTCGAGATAGGTCTGTTTGTATTCACTGCATTCAGCGATCACTGCTGCATTGAGCGCTCTGCGTTTGGTGAAATAAAGCTGTTCATAGTTCGTCCTGTTTCCTTCTCTGGTGAATTCCATGAAGGTGCTTGCGCTGAGGGAGGGGTAGGATGATTTGCCAAAGAATGATGCAGTATCCTTCAGTCGGTGTTTTGATTCCTCGCTGAGTTCTTCCCACTTTTCCCGTTGGGAGGCAGGAGGGCAAGGATGAAAATCAGATAAAGGGGAGCTGAAGGCTGTAAATAATTCGCGTACCATGTTCAATTCCTTTTCCTGGAAAGTTGATGCAGATATTCACGAGGTGATTTGCCTTCCACTTTTTTGAATACCTTGCTGAAGTAAAAAGCATTTTCAAAACCAAGCTTGTCTGAAATCTCATACATCTTGTAATCCCCGCTGGCCATCATGTCTTTTGCAGCCTGTATTTTTGCATTGGTGGTGTATTCGACGAAACTGCACCCACCATATTTGGAGAAGAGGCTGCTGAGGTAGTTCTGGCTGAAGCCAAATAGCAAGGCAACCTCCCCCAGTTGCAGTTTTCTGCCGAGATTATCCTTTATGTATTGCTGGATGTTTGCGATGACTTTTGCACGATAATCCTGTCGTCTTGTAAGCAACAGTTCTTCAAGCCCGTTTCCCAACGTCCTCAACCATACAGCACATTGGTTGACATTGTTCATTTTGTAGATCTTTCTGTAGCCCAGCTGTTCATCCTGAAAGACTTGTTCCACCAACTGTTGTCCATCAGGAAGCAGGGTGATTGCCATATAGAGGATATTGCTTGCCGCTTCTATGCCTTGCAGACGGGAAGCTTCCTGGGTTTCCAACGAGTTCGCCACATCATTGAGTACTTTTTTAAGGGCGAGGGCATCGAGTTCTTCGAATGCCTTGGTAAGCTGTTCTCTGAAATCCGCTAGGTTGAAGGTCTGGTTCTGTGTTTGTATGATTTGCCTATCATAGAAAAGTATGGGATGATCAGCTGTGGCTTGTTCCATCAACTGCCTTGCAGCAAAGAAGGAGTCGCTCAAGGAAAAGGCATCCTCCACTTTGGTGCCCACGCAACATACAAGCTTAACTGAAAAATAGTTGTAAATTACCTGTACTGTTTTCTCAAGCACTTGGGAAATGATGGTTGCAGCATGCAAAGCCTGCTCTTTGGTAAGGCAGAAGGTAATCGCAAGATGGTGCATGTCCAGACTCGTGATATGGCAGGCAAGATAACAACGTATGGTTTCCTTGATCATTTGGGTGGTGCTGTAGTAGAGGTTGACCAGTTTGTCATCCCTGGATTCTGTTATTTCACAATAGCAGACGAGAAATGCAGGATAGTTCAGATCGATGCCCAGCTCTTCTTTTTGAAGGGTGAAGTTTTCTCTAGTTTCTATAAGGCCGTTGAAGAGACGGACAAAGAATTTATCCAAAAAGGGTTGCATGCTGCTTTTTTCAACCAGATAGGGGGTTTTGTCTTCAGCCGCTTGTATCTCCTGGATGATGGACAGTGCTTTTGTTATCGAGGTTTTCAGACTTTTTTCAGTAAGTTCTAGTTTTACCAGATAATCGACTGCTTGATACTTAAGGGCTTCCTTGACGAAGGCAAACTCCTCAAAACTGGTGAGCATGATGAACAAGGGGAGTTTGCCTCGTGTGGATCGGCAATGCTTGAGTACTTCAAGACCTGATTTGATCGGCATCTTGATGTCTGTGATGACCAGATCGGGGTTG
>JAQVVB010000409.1 GCA_028699215.1 Sphaerochaeta sp.
CGTAAGACGAACCCTTGCACGACGTGAAGCTACCCTCATGGTTCTTCTGGTGGTGCTTCTCGTTCCCATATCCGTTCGTTCTCCTCAGTTTCTTTCCATCAAGAATGTAAACACGATTCTCAACGATATGGCCATTCTGGTCATTGTTGCAATTGGTGAATTCTATGTAATCCTCTCCAATGGAATCGACCTTTCCGTCGGTTCGGTCATTGCCTTTACCGGGATGGCCTGCGGAATGCTCAATGAGTCACATCCAGAATTTCCCGTTCCACTCTTGCTGGTGGTTGGTATGGGTATCGGAGCCCTTATGGGCCTTTTGAATGGAGTGTTGGTTGCTTATGGCAAGATTCCTCCGATCATAACCACCTTGGGTACGATGAGTATATTCAGAGGGATGACGTTTGTATTGAGCAAAGGTACCTGGGTGACCGCGCATGAGATGAGTCCTTCCTATATTGCACTTCCCCGGACTACGTTTTTAGGAATCTCATTGCTGCTTTGGATAGCCATGCTTGTCATTCTCAGTTTTTACTATTTCAGCAGATTCACCAGGACAGGACGTGAAGTCTATGCCATAGGCGGTAATGCCAATGCTGCCAAGTTCGTTGGTGTCAGCGAGACGAAAATCCGTGTGACGGTGTTTCTCATCAGTGGAACGCTGTGTGGACTCGCTGGTTCGTTGTGGACGGCAAGGTACGCTTCAGCGGTCAACGAGATGGCCACAGGGTTTGAAATGCAGGCTGTAGCAGCGTGTGTCCTTGGAGGTGTGAATTTCGCCGGTGGTGCCGGTGGCATCATTGGGGTCGCCTTAGGAACCCTCTTTTTGGGTGTCATCACCAATGCCCTTCCTGTAGTCTATATCTCGGTGTTCTGGCAAACCTTCGTGCAAGGGTTGATCGTTCTGATTGCTCTGGCTTTGAATACGATCTCTGACCAGAGGAAAAACAGAAAGCTGCTTGCGCAGAGGAGAGGGTAGAACCGATGAGTGAAACGAAACAATTTGTGGCGAAGAGTCGCCTGATAGATGAACTTTCTTGGAAGAATCGCTTGGTGGAGGTATTTACCAAGTGGGAAGTCCTTTTATGTATTATCTTTGTCCTGGTCATCGTGTTCTTTTCCAACATGACTCCCTATTTCTTGGACTATTTCAACTTGATGAATGCTACCTTCCAGTTTTCCGAGAAGGCCATCATGGCACTTCCCATGATTTTCATCATCATGTGTGGGGACATCGATATTTCCATTGCCTCCATCATAGCCCTCTGTGCGTATGTAGTCGGCATTGCTGCAGAAGCTGGAGCTCCGATTCCGACGCTCATCGTTCTTTCTTTGGTGGTGGGAACAGTTGCAGGTCTGATCAATGGCTTGCTCATCACTGGTTTGGACATGCCGGCGATTGCCGTCACCTTGGCGACGCAAAGCATCTACAGGGGAATTGCAATCGGTATGCTTGGCGAACATGCCTGTACGAAATATCCTGAGAACTTTGGTTTTTTTGGCCAAGAGTTCATTCCTGGAACCATCATCCCCTTTGAGTTCGTGCTTTATCTGTTTTTCATGATTATCTTTGCCTTTGTTTTGCACAAGACTTCCTATGGGCGTAGACTCTATGCAATCGGGAACAGTCCTGAGACTGCAAGGTTTTCCGGTATCAATGTAAAGCGGACGAGAATCATCAACTACACCCTTACCGGGCTGTTTTGTGGAATCTCTGCAATCTTGTTGGCAAGTCGTATTCTTTCAGTCCGTTCCAACATCGCAACCGGATGGGATCTGGAAATCATCACCCTGGTTGTCCTTGGTGGAGTTGCCATCACGGGAGGACGAGGAACAGTCTTTGGTGTCTTCATCGGTTCCTTGTTGGTCGGGTATCTGAAGTTCGGTATGGGACTTTTGAAGTTCAGCGGGACCATGATGACCATCGTCATTGGATCGTTGCTGATCACTGCGGTTTTGCTACCTCGTTTGTTGGACATCTATAAAGCCAATAGAAAACTGAAAATGCAACAGATGACCAGGGTGGGAGATTGACATGGATACCAGACAAGCGTTTGTCATGAAATTGAAAAGTGGATGTGAAGAAGAGTACCAGAGGCGGCATGCTGCGATCTGGCCTGAATTGAAACAACTGTTGTCTGACAGCGGTGTCTATGATTACAGCATCTATTTTGACAAGGATACGCTCTCACTCTTTGCTTTTCAAAGAGTGAGAGGTAATCAAGGTTCCCAGGACCTTGGAACTAATCCAATCGTTCAGAAGTGGTGGGCCTATATGGCTGATATCATGGAGACGAACGAGGATAATTCCCCTCTATCGATTGCCTTGCCAGAATTGTTTCATATGGACTAAGTGAAAAGTTTCTTTCATTTCTTCTTGATTTTGCTCGATAACAGTAATACAATCGAAAGTGATATGAAAGTATTATGAAAGAAGGGCAGAAAGTATGGTAGGTATTTCTTCTCGTGAAGAAAAAATTTTGGAACTCTTGAGAAGTGGTGAAGAGTATCCGGTGAC
>JAQVVB010000077.1 GCA_028699215.1 Sphaerochaeta sp.
TCCTCAAGCTTCCACAAAGCGGGTGGGTTTCAGAATCGAAAAGCGTCATGCCTGCCTTGATCATCGTGGATATCTGGCAATGGACGCCGATGATAACCATCATCGTCCTTGCTGGTCTTGCAGGGTTGTCTTCAGAGCCGTATGAGTCAGCCAAGGTTGATGGTGCCAATGCGTACCAAATCCTAACCAAAATAACCCTGCCGATGCTGATGCCCACCATACTCACTGCCGTCATCCTTCGATCGATCGATGCCTTGAAAACCTACGACATCATCTATGCGATGACGGGGGGAGGTCCTGGGTACTCCTCTGAGAACCTGAACATCCTTGCATTCAAGTATAGCTTCGAATATTTCAGAATGGGACAGAGTGCGGTCATGCTCGTCTTCCTGTTCTTTATCGTCCTCTTGTTCAGCTTGGGTGTCATGCAGCTGCGCAAGACGTTTGAAAACTAGGAGAGAGGTATGAAGACTTCCTTATTGAGAAAAATACTTTTTCTTCTGGTGCTTGTGGTGATCATCGTCCCTATTCTCTTTCCGTTTGTCTGGATGTTGATGAGTTCGCTCAAGACTCAGGTGGATATCATCTCTTGGCCGCCTAAATTCGTCTTCACTCCGGTGATGCAGAATTATGAACGGGTGTTTGTCGAACAGAATTTTTTGCAGTATATGAAGAATTCCATCATCGTATCGGTGGTGAGTGTTTTTCTTTCGTTGGTTTTGGGGCTTCCTGCAGCGTATTCGATAGCTCGGTATAAACAGAAAAATTTCTCGATTTTCATTCTGATCGCCCGTTTGATGCCCGGTATTTCTTTCCTCATGCCGTGGTACATCGTGTTTTCCCGATTGCATCTCATGGACTCCTATGTTGCTTTGATCTTGTCCCATATGCTCATTGCCTTGCCTTTGGTTGTTTGGGTCATGTCTCCCTATTTCGATTCGGTCCCCAGGGAGCTTGAAGAAGCGGCGATGGTCGACGGGCTGACTCAGCAGAGTGCGTTTCTTAGGATTCTGCTTCCTCTTTCCGGCCCTGGGGTGGTGACTGCCACTACGTTGAGTTTCATTTTCAGTTGGAACAACTTCATGTTCAGCCAGGTATTGAGCCAGCAGAAGACCAGAACGCTCCCCATTGCGGTCTACAACTTCCTCTCCTATGTTGAGGTGGACTGGGGTGCTGTCATGGCAGCAGCGGTGACCATCATGGCGCCTGCCATCCTTTTGACGATGTTCTTCCAGAAGTATGTTGTCAAAGGATTGACGATGGGGGCGGTGAAGGGCTGATGGTTTGCCTTTGGGTATGGCATGAGAGACCTTGCTTTCATGGGGGTCTCTTTTCTTTTTTGTTGTAATGAAATGAGATGCGAGGTATCATAAAGGTGGAATAAACCCTGTCTAACAGGAGGCATACCTATGAGGACCGTCGGAATCTCTTATGCGTTTTGGGGTCATGAGTGGGATGTGGATTTTGTGCCGATTGTATCCAAAGTGAAAAAACTCGGATACAACCAATTGGAAGTGAATGGAATCACCCTGGAGAAAATGTCAGCCTGGGGTAGAAAACGGCTCTCGTATGAAGCTCGGGACCAGCAGTTGGACCTTACCTATGGAGCGATGCTTTCATCTGGGTATGATGTTTCTTCTCTCGATGAAGAGATTCGTAAAGCTGGAGTCGCCTTCATGGTGGAAATGATCAAAGCTGTTGGGTCGATGGGCGGAGGAAGTATCGGAGGAATCATCCACAGCAGTGTTTTAAGCAAGCTTGGAAAGGGTGAAGACAAGCGTCGCTACTTCGATCAGAGTGTAAAGAGCATGCGGTTTCTTGTTAAGGTTGCTGAAGACAATGATGTCATGCTCAATATTGGGGTCTCCAATCGCTATGAGCAGTTTCTGCTCAACACCTGTCCTGAAGCTCTGCAATACATCCATGCAGTGAATCACCCCAACTGTGGTATCTTGCTCGATACCTTTCATATGAACATTGAAGAGGACAACATGGGTGATGCCATTCGCATGGCTGGGTTGTATCTTCATTGCCTACACCTAAGTGAGACCAACCGAAAACCTGCAGGTCTTGGCAGGCAGAGTTGGGCTGAGATCCGCTTGGCGCTGGATGACATCTACTATGATGGGCCGCTTGTCCAGAACCCCTTCATCCTATCAGGAGGTCAGGTGGGACATGATGCATGTGTCTGGAGGGAGCTTCTTGAGCATCCCAATCTTGATGAACTTGCCAAGACGTCCTGCTTGTTCATCAGAGAACATCTTATCTGAAACATACTGTGTGCATGATAGCTCGTATCCAAAATAAAACAGACACAATTGCATATCATGGGGGGGATGAGGTTGTTTGCCTGCAGAAATTGGTGTACGTTCTTTCTATTCCGTGCAACACAGGCAAAGAAGGAGAAAACCATGAAATTTCTTAGTGGTTCTGAAGCAAAGATGCAAGAGCTGTCAGGTGGGGTCAAACGAAAAGTGCTTGTCCATAATGAAGATATGATGATGGTGGAAGTACATTTTCAGCAGGGAGGGGTTGGATCTGTCCACACTCATCCCCATTTGCAGGCCACCTATATCGTAAGCGGATCCTTTGAGTTTGAGAATGATGGAGAGAAGCGAATCGTCAACCAAGGGGATTCCCTGCTGTTTGCAAGTAATGTAAAGCATGGGGTGGTTTGTCTGGAAGCGGGAGTCGTTCTTGATGTTTTTTCCCCTATGCGAAAGGACTTCCTCTAAGAGTGTCAGATTTTTACCCTTTCCTCCCTAAAGGATGAGGGGGTTTTTCCATAGTAGTTCCTGAAGACTCGGGAAAAGTAGTTTCCATCAAGGAATCCGGTTGTTTCGGCAATTTCCTTTACACTCAATGTTCCTTCACTGAGTAGTTGTTTTGCCTTTTCCATTCTGACGTTGGTCAAATACTCCACAAAGGTCGCCCCAAGATAACTCTTGCAGAGTTGGCTGAAGTATTTGGTGTTCAATCCTATGATTTTTGCGACGGATTCAACTGAAAGGGGTTGTTCCATGTGGGAATGCACATACTGGTCCACAAACTTGAAGGGTCTGCTGTATCTGTCCTGCCTATCTTCCTGAACTGCAGAGCAAGCAGTGTCGATCAGGTCCATGAGATAGATCTCTTGCTCCATGATGGATGTTTTTTGCGGTTTCAATTGATTGAACAAGGGAATCGACTTGTTCAGTTCATAGAGGAAGACCATCAACACTTCATACAGTTCTTGGATGGCATTTTCTTCACTTTCATGATTCATCTCGATGGTGTCGATGATTTCGTGGGCAAGGGTGCGTGCTTTTCCCAATTCCCCTTCAAGGGTGTAGCTGATCATCGACAGGGTGTTTTCATGGACCTTTTTGGTGTCCTTGGGAAATCTGACTACATCGGTGAACCGTTGAAACCGCATATGCAGATGATTGGCCTGGGTATAGGAGAGGGAGGCCGTGGATATCGACTGAGGGATGCCGGTTAGTTCAGTGAAGTACATACCAGAACCGATGGACATTGCTGTCTCACCTTGGTAGTTTGCAAGCTGTTCCACGATTTTAGATGGTTGGTTGGTAAAAACCAATACGGTGATTCGGTCGACAGACGGGAAGTAGCACATCTGGAGCTTGCCAGGTAACCGGCTGTTTTGGAAAAAAGAGTGGAGTTCCTGTTCTTCAATACCGCCGATGACCAAAGCCACCCCTTCTTCAATGGTGATTCCCTGCATGGTGAAATATGATTTGAGGGCTTCTTCAGAGAGCCTACCGAATTTCAATGAAGCAAAGAACTCACGGGAGAAGAGATTGAGGACTTCTCGAATCTCTCCGTTGTGTTGTTCTTCACTGAGTTTCTGTTCTTCAATCTGGGATAAGAGGGTGTCGAGCAGTTCATATACATCTTTGCGTTGGACCGGTTTTACCAGATACTCGCTGGCACCGAGTCGAATTGCCTGCTGGGCGAATTCAAAAGAGCTCCAGGCAGTCAAGAAAACGACATGGCAATGCCCATTGAGTTCTTTTATCTGTCTTCCCGCCTCAATACCATCGATACCTGGCATGCGGATATCGAGAAAGGCGATGTCTGGGTTGTATTGCTTTGATAATTGGACGGCCTCCGCCCCATTCTTTGCCTTGATGCATCGGATGGGAAGATTGGCTCGATTTACAAGGAGTTCAATGGCATCACACTCAAGGCGTTCATCATCAGCTATCAATAGTGTGTACATGCTTTTTCCCTCCTGTTCTCATGGGTAGGGTGAGATTCACCTTTGTCCCTCCCTGATCGTTGACTCTCGACAAGGCAAGATTTGCTTTTCCTTTGTAATATAGTTTGAGGCGTTCTTGGATGTTCTTCACCCCTATATGCTGCTTTCCCTCCAAACGGTTCTGGCTCAGCTTGGTCAAATCGATGCCCACACCGGTATCGATGATCTGGATGACCATTCTTCTTCCTTCTTTCTTTACGCTGATATGGACTTCGCCCCCTTCAACCTTGGGTTCAAGACCATGGACCATGGCGTTTTCCACAAAGGGTTGGATGATGAGGGGAGGAATTTTCATCTCTTCAAATTCATGGGGACATATGATGGAATATTCCAGCCGATCGCCGAATCGCACTTGCTGGATCGTCAGATACTCTCTGACGAACTGCAGTTCCTCTTTGAGTGTGACATCGTCATGGTATTCCAAGGTATAGCGGAAGATGGAGGCCAGACTGTCTATGAGGTCGACGGTGTCGTTGGCATTTTCAAAGAGTGCTGTACGGCTGATGATGTTCAGGGTGTTGAACAAGAAGTGTGGGTTGATTTGCGATTGCAGGGCCTTGTAGCGGGCTTTTTCCAGCTCGCGGGTAGTGCGCATCTGTTCCAGTTCCTGCGTATGGACCATCTTCTCCAATTTGGCGTTTTCTTCAATCATTTCCAGTCGCTCTCTCAGGCTCTGTTTCATCTGGTTGAGGTTTTCTTCAAGATAGATGAGCTCTTGGGGGCCTTCGAGGGGAATTGGATCGCCGCTGAAATTTCCATGGTAGATCTGTTCTGCAGTTTCAACCATCTTGTTGACGGGCCTGACCAGACGCATGGTCATTTTATATACGACGATGGTATAGGTGAATGCAATCAGAATGAAGAGAAAGACAGCGAAGGTGCGATATGCCTGTACTTTCTTCTGGGCGTTCTGCATCCATGAGGCATCCGCTTCGACCGTGACTGAAAGATACTTGTTGAAGGTATAGTCTTGTAGATAGGTGTAGACTTTGTCTCCCGTGTAGAAGATGTTGAAATACTCTTGGCTCTGCAAGAAAGGATCCAGCTTTTCCAGTTTTCTGATTGATTGGTCTATGAAAGCAAGACCGTTGGTGATGCCCTGATAAAGAAAGTAGAGCTCGGGGTTTTCTTCATAGCTGACAGCCAGCCGGTGGAGAGAGATGCGTATCTCTCGGTTGAGGATCTGGTAGTCTTCAATGATATGCTGGTTGTCTGAAGACGGTCCTACATCGGTGTAGAGTTGATAGAGGTTCCGACTTTCTGAGAGTTGGTTGGTAAGGGTGTTGAGTGCCTGATACTGGTTGTTTCGATTTTGCATCTCTCCTAAGAAGGAGAACACAGATCCAAACAGAATGATGACCAAGGCAAGGATGATGCAGAGCATGGCTATGTTGTAGGAGAGCAACCAACTTCGTAGGGTGCCGTTTTTTCGTAGGGTTTTTTCAGGTTCTGACAATTCCATGGTGAGTCAGTATAGCATGGTCTTACCTGATGGAGGAGGGGCGAAGGGATAATTATATGGGAACAGTTGGTGCTTGCCTTTTTTGTGTGAAGGGGGAGGGGGAAGGAAGGTATTTCTTGGTGGAGTAGTACAAAAGGAAGAAAACGGTTTGATTTTCCCCGTTTTTCTGGCTTCAAAAACGAAAATACCTGGACAATACTTAGATAGAATCAAATTTCGTTCCGTAAGGAGGAACTCATGAAAAAAGTTCTGTTATCTGTTTTATTGGTTGCATTGTTGGTTTCCCCTGTCTTTGCACAGGGTGAGAAAGAGGGTGCAGCAGCTGCTCCCAAGCAGGTTGTACTTCGTTTGGCTGACAACCAGCCCTTGAACTACCCTACCGTTATCGGTGATGAGGAATTTGCTCGTCTGGTAGGTGAGTACTCCAATGGCCGCATCAAGGTAGAGGTCTATCCTCAGGGTCAGCTTGCTGACGAGAAGAGTGCTATCGAGCAGGTTCAGTTCGGTGGTATTGACTTCACCCGTGTATCCATTTCTCCTTTGGCTTCGTTCCAGCCTCTGCTCAATGCTTTGCAGATGCCCTATCTCTATAGAGATGCAAACCACATGTGGGCTGTTCTCAATGGCGAGATTGGTAAATACTTCCTTGATTCCATGGAAGAGAAAGGCTTTGTTGGTCTCGTATACTACGATTCCGGCGCTCGTTCTTTCTACAACACCAAGAAACCCATCTATTCAGTTGCCGACCTTAAGGGTATGAAGATTCGTGTTCAGGAATCTGCTTTGATGATGGGTCTTGTCCAGGCACTCGGTGCTGTTCCCACCCCCATGGCATATGGCGATGTCTACAGTGCACTGCAGACCGGCGTTATCGACGGTGCTGAGAACAACTGGCCTTCCTACGACTCTTCTTCACACTATGAAGTTGCCAAGTTCTATTCAATCGATGAGCATACCAGAGTACCTGAGATGATCATTGCTTCCAAGATCACCATGGACAAACTCTCAGCTGAAGACCAAGCGATCATCAAAAAAGCTGCTCAGGAATCTCAGGCTGTTCAGGTTGCCGCATGGGCCGATTATGAGAAAAAGTCAGAAGCAAAGGTGACTGCCGCCGGTTCCAAGATCAACAAGATCAACGATCAGGCTGAGTTTGCTGCCGCCATGGCCCCTCTCTATCAGAGCCAACTCGATGCTGCTCAGCAGGAATGGGTTGCAAAGATCAAGGCTGTAAAGTAAGCAGTACTGCTTGTAACAAACTGTGGGGTTTCTTCTGGAACCCCACGTTTTGTCATATCATTCATCCCTTTGGAGGTATCCCATGGAGCAATTCAAGAAAGTTCTTGACTCCGTTTTTGTATGGGTTCTCAAATTGGCCATGGTGTTGTTGCTGGCGATGGTGGTCATCGTCTTCCTCAACGTTGTGCTTCGATACGGATTCAAATCCGGTATCCATTGGTCAGAAGAGATTTCCCTGGTTATTGTCATCTGGTTCACCTTTATTTCCATGGCTCTCGGAGTAAAAGAAAACTTGCACATCAACATCGCCGTCCTTCCCAAGAAGCTTCCCAAAAAGTTCTTCCTGACCCTGGACTGTGCTAAGGATGTCCTTGAGGTGCTCATCGGTGCCATCATGATCTACTTCGGATGGAAACTCACCCTCAACGGTGCCAAGTCGTTCCTTCCCGCCACCCATATCCCGAACTCGATCAACTATCTGGTGCTTCCAATAGCCGGTCTGTTCATCGTCATGTACGCAGTCATCTATTTCTATGAAGACGTCAAGAAGTTCAAGGGAGGAGAAACCGTATGAACACCTCAATGGGCTCTTTGATCCTCATCGGATCCTTTGTCTTCATGCTTGTCATGAAGTTCCCCATCACCTTCTCCCTGTTCCTCTCCTCCGTCTTCACCGCCGTGTACCTGAACCTTCCGCTCATGTCGATCGTCCAGCGTCTGGTGAGCGGGGTGAACTCCTTCTCCCTGCTGGCCATTCCGTTCTTCATCCTCTCGGGTGAGATCATGAGCCAGGGAGGCATCTCCAGGAGACTGGTCAGCTTCGCCAACGCCCTCATCGGACGGTTCCGCGGTGGTCTGGCACAGGTGAACATCCTTGCCTCCATGTTCTTCGGCGGCATCAGTGGTTCTGCGGTTGCCGACGTATCCTCCATCGGAGCGATGCTCATCCCGATGATGGTCGACGACGGCTACGATGCGGACTTCGCCGTTGCAGTCACCGTCACCAGCGCTTGTGAGGGCATCCTGATCCCCCCCAGCCACAACATGATCATCTTCGCCATGGCGGCAGGCGGCGGCGTTTCCGTCGGCAAGCTGTTCCTCGGCGGCTTGATCCCCGGTGTGGGGCTCGGTCTCTTGCTCATGATCCCTACCGCCATCATCGCCTTCAAGCGCGGTTACCCCAAGGAAACCCCCTATGGATGGAAGAAGACGCTCAAGATTGCACGCGATGCCATCTTCGGCCTGTTCACCATCCTCATCATCATGGGAGGCGTCATCTCCGGTGTGTTCACGGCGACAGAGAGTGCAGCAGTGGCTGCCGTCTATTCGTTCATCATCACCTTCTTCGTCTATCGTGAGATTCCCCTCAAGCAGATGGGCCCGATCCTGCGCAACTCGCTGAAGACTTTGGCCATGGTCATGAGCCTCATCGCAGCTGCAAGTTCCTTCGGGTATTTGATGGCGTTCTTGCGCATACCACAGGCGGTCACCAATGGACTGCTCAGCATCACCGACAGCAGGATCTTGCTGTTGCTGATGATCAACGTCATGTTGCTGGTGCTCGGCTGCATCATGGACATGGCTCCTCTGATCATCATCACCACCCCGATCCTCTATCCTGTGGTGGTGGGCCATCTGGGCATGGACCCGATTCAGTTCGGCATCATGATGATCCTCAACCTGGCCATCGGATTGACCACTCCTCCTGTAGGATCGGCTCTCTTCGTAGGCTGTTCGATAGGAAAGATTTCCATCGAGAAGGCCACCAAGGCTGTCATGCCGTTCTATATCATGATGGTTTTGGATCTGATGTTGGTCACCTTCTGGACGCCAATGACCATGTTCCTTCCTGCTTTCATGAAATAAAGCAACGGAACGTACAAAGTAAAGCTGCTGCACGTTGTGTGGCAGCTTTACTTTGCCTTGTACCAAAAGAATATGTATATTGGGTAATAGATTTGATACACGGAGGTATCCATGCATTTCAATTACCATATCCCTACGAACATTCTTTTTGGCAATGGACAACTCAGCCATTTGCACGAACAAAAGCTCCCAGGAAAGAAAGCCCTGATCGTCATCTCATCAGGAAAATCAACCAAAGAGAACGGGTATCTTGACCAAGTGGAAGCAGAATTGCAGAAAGCTGGGGTGTCATCCGTGGTTTTTGATAAGATCCTTCCTAATCCCATCAAGTCCCATGTCGCCGAAGGGGCCCTGCTTTGCAAGGATGAAGGTTGTGACTTTGTCATCGGACTTGGTGGAGGAAGTACCATCGACTCGGCCAAGGCAATCTCTGTCATGGCTACCAATCCTGGAGACCTTTGGGATTATGTAGGAGGCGGTAGTGGAAAAGGAAAGTCGATAGATAATCGTCCACTGCCTCTTGTTGCGATCACCACGACGGCAGGCACCGGTACAGAGGCTGACCCTTGGTCTGTCATCACCAAAGAAGAAACCAATGAAAAGATTGGTTTCGGGTATGAGGGAACCTTTCCTGTCTTGAGTATCGTCGATCCCTTACTTATGGTTTCCGTTCCTCCTCAGCTTACCGCTTATCAGGGGTTTGATGCCTTGTTCCATAGCACTGAGGGATATATCAACAAGACTGCCAATACACTGAGTGATCTCTATAGCCTGGAAGCCATCCGTCTCATTGCAAAGAGTCTGACTGCAGCAGTTACAGACGGCAAGAATTTGCAGGCCAGGGAGGATGTGGCGTTGGGTAATACATTGGCTGGTATGGTGGAATCGACCTCCGGTTGCATTTCCGAACACTCTCTGGAACATGCCATGAGTGCCTTTCATCCAAACCTTCCCCATGGAGCAGGTCTGATCATGATCAGTCGGGAATACTACACACATATTGCAGAAATCCATGCTTGTGATGAGCGTATGATCACGATGGCCAAGGCTATGGGAAAGCTGGATGCACATACTGCCATGGATTTTGTGACGGCACTTGTTGAACTGCAGAAATCTTGCAATGTAGCTGACATGAAGATGTCGGATTACCAGATAACCCAAGAAGAGTTGCCTTTGATGGTGGAAAATGCCAGGCAAAATATGGGAGGGTTGTTTGATGTTGATCCCATGACGCTCAGTGATGAGGATTGTCTAAAGATTTATAAAAAGTCGTATCGGTAAC
>JAQVVB010000078.1 GCA_028699215.1 Sphaerochaeta sp.
TACTACCATCATGCAGGGCTCTGCCTGTTTCACTCCCTGTTCATTTTGAACGAGGTGACGCATGGGGCTTGTGCTTCACTCTTCTTTGAACCCAAGATTCGCAACATTGCCACCTTCATCAAGGAAATACATGCACAAGGTCCGTATTTTTTCAATTTTTCCGATTGTTCCCCCCTTGCAGGCCAATGCACTGCACGAGAGTATCTCTTTGCAAAACAGATCGGAGATGAGCAGATGCTGCGTTTTGCCCTACGCTCTTTCCAAGAGGAAGACCGTTCAAAGCGCGATCTTTCCCATGAAATCAATCTCTACTATCGCCTTTTGGCCCTGTTCAATGAAAAAGAAATGGATCAGGTCGGATTGGATCCAGAAACGCATGACATCTACTATCCAAGTGTGGGAATCATGATCTCCCGTGACGCTGTCTTTGCTCTTGCTGTTAAATCAGGAGGAAACGGAGACAGCCACAACCATAACGATACGGGAAGTCTGACTGTCTACAAAAACGGAAAACCCTTGTTGATCGACATTGGAGTGGAGAGTTATTCAAAAAAGACTTTTTCACCTGAACGGTATTCTCTCTGGACCATGCAATCGCTTTACCACAATGTGACGAATTTTCCCCACCTTGAACAACAACCAGGAGAGGAGTATCGCTCAACAGAGGTGGAAGTCAACCTCCATGGGAATCCCAGCATCAGCATGGAACTGTCCTCAGCGTATCCTAAGGACAAAATCCTAGGTTCCTATAGAAGAAAGATAACCCATATAAAGGGAGTCAGCATCTTACTTGAGGAAACCATCGATTCAGAGTGTGAGGGAATCCTGACATTGATGACCAAGGAAAAACCTCTTATAAGCGAAGGAAAGCTTGAAATAGGAGAATTGGGGGTGATTCACATCATGAATGAACAGGATGTTCAAACCATTCAAGTTGAATCAATACCCATCACCGATCAGAGGCTGAAGGAAACCTGGCCGAACATGGTATATAGGATACTGATCACATATGTACACCAGCTTACTTTGAAAGTCGAATGAGCCATCATGCTTCAACAATGTTGTCATCTTGGATATTTTTTAATCACAAAATGTTTACTATCTTTCTTTATATTAAAGGTTTATAAATTTTCACTTCCAGAAGTCAGAAAATTCAGTTTGACAGCTGAACCTACGTGGGGTAAAGTACTCATTAGATAAAATAATTTGGAGGCATTATGGCCACTGTACAATTGAAAAACATCTGTAAGGTGTACGACGGAGGTGTTAAGGCTGTCGATAACGTTAACATCGACATTAAAGACCGGGATTTCGTAGTTCTGGTTGGCCCTTCCGGTTGTGGTAAATCCACGACACTCCGTATGATCGCTGGTTTGGAAGACATCACCAGTGGAGAGCTGTACATCGACGGGAATCTCGTAAACGACGTTCCTCCCAAGGACAGAGACATCGCAATGGTTTTCCAGAACTATGCTCTGTATCCCCACATGACCGTGTATGATAACATGGCATTCGGTCTGAAAATCCGCAAGTTCCCCAAGGAAGAAATCGATCAGCGCGTACGTGAAGCTGCAAAGATTCTTGAAATTGAAGAACTGCTCGATAGAAAACCGAAGGCTCTTTCCGGTGGACAGAGACAGCGTGTAGCAGTAGGCCGCGCAATTGTCCGTAAACCTAAGGTATTCCTTTTTGACGAACCCCTTTCAAACTTGGATGCAAAACTTCGTGTTCAGATGCGTGCTGAGATTTCCTCTTTGCATAGCCGCTTGAATGCAACCATGATCTATGTAACCCACGACCAGGTTGAAGCTTTGACCATGGCCGACGAGATTGTAGTCATGAAGTTTGGTGTCATCCAGCAGATCGGTGGACCTCTCCCCCTGTATAACGATCCTCAGAACAAGTTTGTTGCTGGATTCATCGGTTCCCCACCCATGAACTTCCTCGAAACTGCCGTTGAAGCCGATGGCTCTGACATCTATGTCAACGAAGGCACCTTCCGCTTGAAGGTCAATGCAGAACAGAAGAAGATGCTGACACCGTATGTTGGCAAGAGTGTTACCTTTGGTATCCGTCCTGAGGACGTAACCTTCAGCCACACCCCCAAAGATGGTGAAACCATTGATGGTCGTGTAAGTGTTGTTGAACCCCTTGGTTCAGAGACCCACGTCTATGTCGCTACCTCAAAGAGTCAGGTCATCGGAAAGATCGATCCAAACGTGACTCCCAAAGTAGATGACAAGATTTCCTTGGTTCCAGATATCGCCAAAGCCAAGTTCTTTGATCTTGATACCGAACAGGTAATCAAACCCGTAAAGTAACGTAGATTAACCAATTCACCGGTCCAGAGATGGACCGGTTTTTTATTGCTTACTTGACCTTCCTATACAGAGAGAGGAGTATTGGATAAACGGAACTACCAATAAAGAGGACCATATGAAGAAAATGCTTTCAGTACTGCTGGTTTTTTGTTTCCTTTCTCTCTCTGCAGTCTTTGCAACTGATACAAGCAAGTTGTATTCGCTGCTCGTTTCTGACCATGCACAAAGACTAGTAGTATCTGGAGGCCTGGGCAAATCCCCGTTGAGCAACAAAACCGACGATGCCCTTCAATTGGGCTTTTCCTTTGATCCGGGATCCTTCGACATTGACCTTGGAGGCCAGGCTGATTTTCTTCATTACAGACAGACTCTCGACGATGTCCTGCTCATCAAAGCCTTTTCAAATGCTGACATCGGAACCAGCACCATCAGAATCGATCTTGATACAGCGATTTCCTACACAAGCCATACCCTTCGACTGGGAGCCATCCCTGGGTTCTACAATCTACAAGGAACGCTTGCAATGGACCCTTCATACATTCCATCTTTGGATACCTTCTCTTACTCTGCTTCGTTTGTCCCCTCAATAGGAATCGGAATTGGAAGAATGTACTTCATTCGGGTTATCAAGTTGATCGAGTTGATCTCCCAACATCTTGAAATCCCCATAAATGAAACTTCAATCCGTGACATTGCACACGTCATGTATAGAAAGGACTCTTTGCTTTCACGCTATAACGAGAATACCAGCGAGAACTTCAGCTCCTATTACCATGACCTTGCAGTAGCCTTCAACACCCCTGTCAAAGTCTTGGATCTGATTTTCATCGAGCAATCACAGCGGTACGCTTTCGAATCTGCAAGATATGAAGGCATGCAATATGGATGGCAAGGAGAGACGAGACTCATCCTTGACACCTATCTTTCATCGACACTCAATACCTTCACTCCACGTTTGGAAATCGGTGCAGACTATGCAAACTTTGCACTCGAAGAACGAGTACATTACCACCCTCATCTGACCTTTGGCTTTTCTTTTGCAGATGACTTTTCCTTCGATGCTACCTTGGGAGCACGCCTGCGATATCTTCCAGAAAATTATCGCTGGTGGGTCGATGCAGAGACTTCTCTGATACTCGATACCGCAAACAGAGCTCTTGTAAATCTACAACTGCTGGGAGAGTTCAACTACCTCTTCACTCCCAATTTTATCACCTATGCAGGTCTTGAAGTGACTGAGAACTTCACTACCTACCTTCTTCATATGGGAGGAAGCTACAGGATCTTTTAACAAGGTCATGTTCTTATGAGAGAGGACTCTCTCCATCGTATGTCCTCAACCACCAGAAAGCAGGAATCATCAAGATTTCTCGCATATTCAAGAACTTTTTTAGCATCCTTGCGTTTGACTTGTACAAACAGCAATATCACTTCACCATCTCTCCCCTGCCCAGTGAATTCTGTCACTCTGAATCCTTTTTCACGCAGTTTCAAAGCTATCTTTTGCCCTTTTACACTGAATACCTTCACCACCTGTTCTCCTATCTTGAACATATTCTCAATCGTCATGCCCACATAGGTACCGGAAGCAAAGCCAAAGGCGAAGGCAACTGCGGTAAGAGGAGAAGTTAAATCACTAAGAACTTTGGAAACGGCAAACACCCAAATTAGCGATTCTACAAAGGCGATGAAAAAAGCGATGAGACGCTTTCCTCGAATGATCATCGCATGGCGAAAGGTGCCAAGCGATACGTCAAACACCCTTGCTACAAAAATTAGCAAGGCTAACAAAATTTCGTCGGGGGAAAACACTGTGAAACCCTCAAAAATATAATGGAGTCAGGACAAATGTCCGCATACCAAAGATAGGCAATAAACAAGAAACAAGCAAGCTGAAAAGCAAACATAGTGAGTAACCATTATAGTATTCCTTTATCGGAATACTATAATGGTTTTTTGTTTATACTGCCTATAAATCGCATGCGATTGGACACCAAAAAGAATGAGAAAAAAAGCATTCATCTGTATAGATTTAGCATGTATAGAGAAGATTATCTCTACATCTACGACTGAAAAATTGATAGTTTGCTTCTCTATAATCAACAGAAGCAATCGAGGGAGGTGATGCATTCACCTCCCCTCTCAAGGTTCTAGAACAGCGCTTTATACAAGCTCTTTATTGCGTGTGAAGATTCACTGGCATCGACGCCAAGCAATATTGAAGTATCGGAGGAACCATAATTGAAGAAATGTAACTTGATGGAATCATTTGCCAAGGCGGTGGTGCTTTTTGCAATGAGATCGGTCTCTTGCATGACACCGGCACCTACGATGCCAACAACAGCATACCCATGGTCGACTCCGATGGAATCCAAACCAAATTCACTCTTGAGCCTGAGGCACATCGCATTGAGCACACTCTCACTTGCCTGGCTGGTCTCAAAGAACCAAACGATGCTGTCTACTCCAAAGAGAGAAAACGAAGGACGAATGCCAAAGATGTGCAACATCGTAAGCAGTGCATGTCTGATCCCCGATTTCTTGAAAAGCATGAGCTTTCGAAGGGACAAACGGCTATACCCTGTTTTGGCAGAAATTCCTGCAAGAGGATTACCGTCAATTTCACGGGAAGGAACGATCATCGTACCGACATCAGAAGGAGCATTGGTATTCTTTACATTGATGGGAATATTTGAAGAGATAACCGGGGCGATTGCTTCTTCATGGAAGACTCCTGCTCCGACTCCCGCCAGTTCCCTCACTTCACGATAGGTCATGGTCTTGATGACCTTTGCTTCAGGAATGAGTCGGGGATCGACTGCAAACACCCCTGAGACATCGGTCCAATTCTCATAGATGTCTGCTTGGGCGGCACGTGAAAGGATAGCCCCGGTGATATCGGAACCGCCGCGACTGAATGTCTTCACTTTACCTTCACTGTCGCATCCGTAAAAACCTGGGACAACATACTTCACATCACTTTTCAGTGATTTCTTAAGGTTGTTCCAAGTCTCATCATTGACACTTCCATCGTGGTTGATGACTATCTGTGGGTCGGCATCAAGGAACGTCCAACCGAAGAAAGTGGCTACCATGCGAGCGGCAAGATATTCACCCCTGCTTGCAGCATACTCACTACCGTATCCGGCATCGATCATCTGCCTCACCTCATCCAAAACAGGGAGGAAGGGTTTGACGTCCATTCCTAAATCAGAGATGATTGAAGTATATCTGAGGGAAACTTTCTTGAACAATTCACGGCACGATTGGCCTTGTTGTACCAAAGCATTGCATGCATACAGCATGTCAGTGACCTTCTCATCGTCTTTGGAACGTTTACCCGGCGCTGAGACGATGACTATCTGTCTCTGGGAGTCTGACTCAACTATTTGCTTAACTTTCCGTATCTGCACAGCATCGGCAACCGAGCTTCCGCCGAATTTACATACTATCATGGGGACTACCTCCCGGGGTATCAAAGGATTACTAGTTACATATTGTATTGAACAGTTGCATGTTGTGCAAGAGAATCTACAATTCACAGAAAACTCAAGAAATACCAAATGACAGTTTTACGTTTCCCTGTTACCCTGTATAAAAGAAGGGTTCACCATGCAAGATTCCAAATCGTCCATCGTTTCCTGGGCTCTCTATGACTGGGCGAACAGCGCCTTTGCCACCACCGTCATGGCAGGATTTTTTCCTGTGTTTTTCAGCTCTTACTGGGCAATCGGGGCCAGTACACAAGAAGGAACCTTCTACTTGGGACTGGCGAATTCCATTGGATCACTGTTGGTTGCCATCATGGCTCCCTTCATTGGTGCAATCGCCGACTACGGCAGTTACAAGAAACGTCTGGTTGTATTTTTTGCTTATCTTGGTGCAATCCTTACTGCCAGCCTTTGGTTCATCCAGATGGGCAATTGGCCACTGGCTGTCATCTTCTATGCAATCAGCTGTGTAGGATTCAGTGGAGCCAACACCTTCTACGATTCACTGCTACCTTCCGTCGCTTCAGAAAAGCGTGTCGATTTCGTCTCCTCCTTGGGCTACAGCCTCGGATATATAGGAGGAGGGCTTCTCTTTTTGGTCAATGTATTGATGTACCTTTTTCCTACCAAATTTGGTTTCATCGATGAGGTGGGAGCAATTAAAGCTTCCTTTGTATCAGTTGGAATCTGGTGGGTGGTATTCACCCTTCCTTTGATTCTCTTTGTGAAAGAAGATAAAGCGATCGAAAAACTCACCATTGCTGAATCGGTGAAACGTGGTTTGAAAGATACAGCCAATACCATCAGAAGCATCAAGGAACTAAAGACCCTTTCCCTGTTTCTCATTGCTTATTGGCTTTATATCGATGGAGTGGATACCATCATCAGAATGGCAGTCAATTATGGAACAGCCCTCAACTTCCCCAGCGAATCCTTGATCATCGCTCTTTTGATCACTCAGTTCGTCGCATTCCCCTCAGCCTTGGCCTACAGCTGGTTCGGGACCAAAATCGGTATTAAAAAAGCACTCTTGGTGGCGATTGGAGCCTACGCCATGATTGCCATCCTTGGTTTCTTCATGTCCAAGCCCAGCCATTTCTACACACTGGCCATCATCATCGGTCTCTTCCAAGGTGGCATCCAAGCCCTCTCGCGTTCCTATTATACCCGCCTCATCCCCAAAGAGATGTCTGCCCAATTCTTTGGGTTCTTCAATATGCTGGGAAAATTTGCAGCAATCATCGGGCCCCTCTTGATGGGCGTAGTAACGCTTGCCACGGGAAACAACAGATTCGGTATCGTCAGTCTGGTTGTTTTGTTTGTTGCAGGAGGCCTTTTGTTATTGAGAGTCGATGAAGAAAAAGGAAAACAAGAAAACATCGCATTTGGAGAGAAACATAGGTTGCAAAAGTAAATAAGGCTTTGTTTTCTTGAATGTTCCTTTACACATCCATAGAGAGTATGGTACACCTACTCGATTGAGAATCTGGAGAACAAGGAATCATTATGCATCAGTTACAAGAAAACAAAATGGGAGTCAAACCCATTCCATCCCTCGTCTTATCAATGTCCTTTCCCATCATGATCAGCATGTTGATACAAGCCCTCTACAATATTGTCGACAGCATTTTTGTGGCACAATACAGTGAAACTGCCCTTACAGCTGTATCTCTGGCTTTTCCTTTGCAAAACCTGCTTATTGCCGTCTCTCTGGGAACTTCCATCGGTGTAAACTCATTGCTTTCAAGAAAACTGGGAGCACGCGACATCGAGGCAGCCGAAAAAGCAGCAAACAATGGGTTGGTGCTTGCATTCTTAAGCTGGATCGTGTTCGCCATCATGGGACTTTTCTTCTCGAAAACCTTCTTCGAGATATTTACCGATGACCCACAGCTGATAGCTATGGGAAGCCAATACATCTCGGTCTGCCTGTTCTTCTCACTTGCCATCTTCATCGACATCACCTGTGAACGCATCCTGCAAGCCACCGGTGATACCATCCACCCGATGATCATTCAAAGCAGTGGAGCAATTGCAAACATCATTCTGGACCCCATCCTTATCTTCGGGTGGTTTGGACTTCCTTCCCTCGGTGTTTTGGGTGCAGCCATTGCAACTGTCCTTGGACAACATCTTTCAGCATTACTGGCCATCTACTATGTAAGAAGAAACAAAGAGATAAAGATCCAAAAAAAGTATTTCAAGCTTGATAAGAAAACAGTCAAGGATATCTATGCAGTAGGCATCCCTTCCATCATCATGCAAGCCATCGGAACGGTGATGACAACAAGTCTGAATAAAATCCTGATTACCTATGGAACCGCTGCAGTATCTGTATTCGGTGTCTATTTCAGATTGCAATCCTTTGTATTCATGCCGGTATTCGGTCTGAACAGCGGCATGGTTCCCATAATCGGATACAATTATGGGGCAAAGAGACCAAAACGAATGATGACCACCATCAGAGTCGGCCTGGTTGTCTCACTCATCGTCATGACCTTAGGATTCCTTGTATTCATGCTCATCCCCGACACGCTGCTCAGCTGGTTCAATGCCTCGCAAGAGATGTTGGACATCGGCATGGTTGCCCTCCCTCGAATCAGTCTCTGTTTTATCAGTGCAGGAATATGTATCGTACTGGGAGCCCTCTTCCAGGCAACGGGAGACGGCTATATCAGCATGATCATCTCCATTACACGCCAGATGATCTTCATCCTACCCGCCGCCTATCTGCTTGGTAAATACTTTGGACTTGATGCCATCTGGTATTCCTTCATCATAGCAGAAGGTTCTTCACTCATTTTGTCTTTGTTCTACTTCCGCAAGGAGTATATAAAACGAGTCAAACCGTTGTATGCAACTACTGCCTAGATAGGAAGAGAGCCTCAATTGCTGAGGCTCTCTTTTTATCTGGATACCAAGTACGTCATCATTCCCACTCAATGGTCCCCGGTGGCTTGCTGGTAATGTCATACAGCACCCGGTTGACCCCACTGACCTCATTGCAGATTCTGCTTGCGGCACTCTGCAACACATCAGGAGGGAATCGGTACCAGTCTGCAGTCATGGCATCTTCGCTGGTTACGGCACGCAAGGAACAGACCTCCTCGTACGTGCGTTCATCCCCTTGGACTCCCACGCTCTTGACCGGCAACAAACAGGCCAAAGCCTGCCAGATATCGTCATAGAGCCCGGCTTTTCGGATTTCTTCAATGAAGATGGCATCCACATCACGAAGTGTATCAAGACGTTCTTTGGTGACTTCTCCGACGCATCGCACCCCAAGACCAGGGCCGGGGAAAGGATGACGTGAAACCATTTCCTCAGGGAGCCCCAGCTCCCTTCCGAGTTGTCTGACTTCATCCTTGAACAACTCTCTAAGTGGCTCCAGAAGCTTCCACTTCAAGTCTTCAGGAAGGCCTCCGACATTATGATGGCTCTTGATCGTGGCAGAGGGGCCACCAGATGGACTCTTGCTCTCAATGACATCGGGATAGAGTGTTCCTTGCGCAAGGAAAGAGATTTCTCCAGCGCTACGGGCTTCATGATAGAAGGTATCGACGAATATCTTGCCGATGATCTTACGCTTGGCTTCTGGTTCAGAGACCCCAGACAAGGCAGACAAAAACGCATCCTCAGCATCCGCATACTGTAATCTGATGTTGTAATTGTCGCGGAAAACCTTCTGCACCATTTCAGCTTCGCCTTTTCGGAGCAACCCGTTGTTTACGAACACACAGACCAGCTGATCGCCGATCGCCTGATGGATGAGAACTGCGGCAACTGCAGAATCAACACCACCTGAAAGACCGCAGAGGACCTGCTTGTCTCCAACCTGTCTGCGGATATCTTCGATGGCAGATGAGACAAACGAACCCATATTCCAGTCGGTATTTGCCTTACAAACATCAAGCACAAAATTGGAAAGGAAGGTTTTGCCCTGTTCTGTATGAACTA
>JAQVVB010000079.1 GCA_028699215.1 Sphaerochaeta sp.
AAGCGTTCAGTTCCTCTAGAATCTTCGGTCCGTTGATGGACTTCCAAAAGTTCTCGTACTCACTCATTCCCTGCTCCAAGGAAACATTGCCTACGATGATTTTCGTGGCGATCGATTCTCGGGTGCTTTTGATGGATGGTGCGATCCTGTCGTAGGTGACGGAGACTCCAACGGGAACATCAGCTGCATGGTTGGGTCCAAGGTTGGCCTGCATGGCTCTGATATGCTCGATTTGCTTGGGCAGACCCTGCTGCAACGCTGGTGACAGGTTGAAGGCGAGGTCGTTGATGTCCAAGGAGAGGAAGGAGTCGCTGAGGTAGTTGAGGGTGTACTTGTACCCGGAATTGGAAGCCTTGGCGGTAGGAACCAGGTTCTTGTTTGCATCGAGGGTGTAGTGCTGACCTTCAAGACCGATGCCGAAGAAGGCAGGGTAGACTTCTGGATCGGTTACGATGGTCTCAAGGACTCGTACGGCAGCCTCAGGGTCTTTGGTCTTGGATGAGATGACGAATGCGGTCTGGGTGGCTTCATTAAGTGATCCACCGTACCCATTCGGCCCCACCAACTTGTAGATGAGATGCATCTCGGTATATTTGTTGGCAGCTGTGGTGTTCTGGACATAGTTGATGTAGTTGGTCACGTAGTCGATGGAACTGGCAGCTTGTGCTGTGTAGGTCTTCTCACGCATGGCCCCGTTTTCGGTGGTGATGAACTCCTGGTTCAGGATACCGTCGGTGTAGAGGCTTCTGATGTAGATGAGTGCGTCTTTCATTTCCTGCGTTGCAAAGCCATCGATGAACACTCCGTCTTTCTGATATACACCGCCCCATGCGCCAAAGGAGTTGTAGAAGAACTGGAAATTGTCGACCCATTTGGGGAAGTTGAAGGGGATGATGCCCTTGCCGACAAGCTTCTTCATTTCAGTTCTGAACTCTTCAGTGGTCGGCGTGTTGGAAAGGTTGACCCCGTACTGTTCCATGAGGTCGGTTCTCAGGTAGAGAGCCTTGGACTTGGGATAGTTGTAGGGGACGAAATAGGTTTTTCCGTCGATTTGAAGGTCTGCGAACAAAGAGTCGTCAAGCTTGGAAAGGGAAGGGGATTGCTTGATGTAGTCGGTGAGGTCGAGTATCTGTTCACGTGCAACCATGGTGGGAATCTTGGTCATTGCTTGGGCTACTACGAAGAGGTCTGGGACGTCTCCACTGTTCACCAAGGTGGCGAGCTTGTCGGTATAGCTGGCAAGCGGGGGAATGATGGCTTTGATCTTGGTGTTGGTCTTGCTCTCGATCAAGGATGTGATGGCCCCTTGCAAATCGGGGTCGGTGCTCAAGCCATAGGTGTTGTCTGCGGTGGCAACCACGATTTCACTTACCTTGGTCTCTTTTGTTTCAGATTGTCCGCTTGCCCAGATGCCGGTAAGGCACAGCAAGCATATGGCGCCAGATAATAGAAGTCTTTTCTTCATTACGATTCCTCCTTGTGATACTACGGATGATTCGTTCGTTTCTTACAAAGTCGCATCTCGTTCGTCTGTGTAAGTATAGGTGCGGTTCTTGCTGCAGTCGTTAGCATAAAGAGAGAAATATTTATACTTTTTCGTAGGTCATGGCTTTTTGCCCATGGTAATGGTAGTATATTTGCAATGCTTATACAAACGGGTGTTGGGCTTGTATCTATCTTGTTTTTTTACCGTTAATTACGGAATATAGGGAAAAAAGGAGGCATATATTCATGGATGTTGCCATCACTTCATCGGGGCGTTTTCGCTATGCCTGCGACAGTGGCAAGCCCCTGCATTATCATAGTGACTATCAGATCCAGTTGGTCATTGCAGGAGAAGCGCTTGTTACGCTTGATGAGGTTTCGTTTTTGGTATGCAGTGGCGAGTTGGTGTTTTGCCGTAAGGGGAAGATGCATGCCTTTCATGCAACCAAAGTCGAAGGGGTGAAAATGCTGGAAGTGAAATTCACTACCAGCGATGCTGAACTGGAAGCTATCCTGCAAGGGATTGAAATGAAGTTTGAAGATCAGGAAAAGCAACTCTACAGCTTGCTTTCCCGCATAGTATTGGAAGGGCAGCGGAAGCCACATCATTACAAGTATATGTCGGGTACGCTTTTAATGGAATGCCTGTTGGTCATGAACCGTATTTGCCTACAAAAATCACTGCCAGTATATGAGTCGCTTCCTTTGCATCAAGTACGGTTGGTCGCAGCCGCTTCAGAGTCTCAATTGCTCGACAATGTGGATGATTACATCAACAAACACATCGAGCAGTCCTTTTCTTTGGAGGATTTGGCAAAAGGCTGTGGCTATAACCAAGACTATCTGTATCGGGTGATCAAGAAGAAAACGGGGTTGTCTTCCATCAAGTACGTCAACCTGGTGAAGTTTGAACGGGCTCTTTTTCTCATTCAGAACACAGAACAGACGCTTACAGAAATCGGATGGAACCTGGGTTTTGAGAATCTTCAATATTTTTCCCGATTTTTCAAACAACATGGAGGCATCACTCCTTCTGAATATATCACCAAAGTTCGCTCCACCACCCGTACCGATTACTAACCTACGAAAAAGGATAAATAGAATTCCTATTCTGCCAACGACAGCATACTTTTTTAGCCGTATACTCTGATTCTATACAGATAGAGAGTTCGGGAGTGCATGGCATGAACAAGAAAAAATATGCCCAGGTTGGAACAGGTGGGCGTGCAAGAATGTTTTATGAGGCGATAGCCAAACGATATACCGCTACCAGTGAATTGGTATCTTTTTGTGATATGAGTCAGGTCCGCATGGATGTGGCCAATCGCATACTTGTCGATGATTGTAACTATCATTGTGTTCCCACCTACAAGAGCAGTGAATTTGAAAAGATGATCAGCATCGAAAAGCCCGATGTGGTCATTGTCACGACCATCGACCGTACGCATGAAGAGTACATCATCAAGGCGATGGAATTGGGTTGTGACGTCATTACTGAAAAACCCATCACCACCGATGAAGTGAAGGCCCAGGCCATCATCGATGCACAGAAAAGAACGAATAGAAGCATCCGCGTTGCCTTCAACTACCGCTATGCGCCGCACCACACCAAGATCAAGGAGCTGTTGCAAAGCAGAGTCATCGGAGATGTGTTCTCCGTTCATTTTGAATGGTTGCTCAATACCGAACATGGAGCTGACTATTATCGTCGGTGGCATCGCAACAAGATAAACAGCGGAGGGCTTTTGGTTCACAAGGCCACGCACCATTTCGATTTGGTGAATTTTTGGCTCGATACCCAACCAAAGACGGTTTTCGCTTTTGGATCGTTGAACTTCTATGGACAAGCAGCGGCGCAAAAGCGTGGTGTTGAGAAGTTCTACTATCGCTGTCATGGTAGTGAAGCTGCCAAGGGCGATCCCTTTGCCATCGATATGGAACACAATCCGACATTGAAGGCGCTCTATCTTGATGCAGAAGAGGAAAGCGGGTACATCCGGGATCGAAGTGTTTTCAGCGATGACATCAGCATTGAGGACACCATGTCTGTGTTGGTGAAATATAAGAATGGTGCCCAGTTGTCCTATTCGCTGAACAGTTACCTTCCTTGGGAAGGTTTCAATGTTGCGTTCAATGGTTCGAAGGGCAGGATTGAATATACTGCATTGGAAAGGCCGTATATCAATGCAGGGGGGAAACAGAGTGAAGAGGGTGCTGCGGTGTATCATAAGATCCGTGTCTGTCCTCTGTTCGGTACTCCCTACGAAGTGGAGATAGAGACCAAGGAGGGTGGCCACGGTGGTGGGGACCCTACGATGCTCGACGATATTTTCCTCGAGCATCCTCCCTACGATCCTTGTCATCGTGCAAGTGACCACACCGATGGAATCCTTTCCATTTTAACGGGAATTTCAGCCAATAAGTCCATAGCCTCAGGTCTCCCTGTAGATATTGACTCTCTCTTACACTGGTAAGTGCCAAAAGGAGCCTTGTGTGCACGAAATCTGTTTGTTTGAAGATACGTTCTCTTCGTTTCCTTTGGGGCCTTTTCCCTATGACAGTGACCACTCAGCCATGGGTGAGTATCATTACTACCCTGAAATCGGGTACAAGGGGCAGTGGTATGACCCGATCGCCAACTACAACTACAAGGGACCTTCCTGGGTGGTGACCAGTCCGTTGATGGATGGTCATCATATGTTGGAACAGATGCGTATTGAACAGATGCGGGTCAAGTGGTCGGTGCCCATTCTTGCTGGTGGCAATACCGATTGGACAGACTATACCCTTGAGGTGTGTCTCCGTCCGCTTTCCAAGGATTTGATGAGCGGTGTTCTGTTTCGGTATCAGACCAGTTTGATGCACTATGGTTTGTTCTTTACTGAGGATGGGCTTGAGCTGCACAGGGTTGAGAAGCTTGAGCGGACTGTCTTGGTGCAGAAGAAGCTTGCTTGGTCGAGCGATGACTTCCAGATGCTGAAGGTCGTTGTGATAGGTTCCTCCATTGTTGCGTTCCACGATAAAATGGAGGTGTTGAGGTGTGAGGATTCCCAGTATGCAAACGGGGGAATCGCTTTGTGTGCCTGCATGCCTACCCAGTATGCTTCGGTTTCAGTGAAGAGTGATGCAGAAACTATTGCTTTCCTTCAGCAAAAGAAGATGGAGAAAGAAAATAGGGTATTGGAAAAGCAGAAGATGCATGCTCAGCCAAAGCTCCATAAGAAAATAGACTTGAAAAACTTCGGTGCCGGACGGCAGATTCGTTTTGGGCATCTCACCGGTACTGACGAGTTGTTCTTTGTCATGTGCCAGCACCAGAGAAGGGTGTTCAAGGACCGTTATCCTTTTATAAGCTGCATGACAGCTGTAAGTGTAGAGACCGGGGAAGTGCTTTGGCAGATAGGAGAGAGCAGGGATGATGCAGATGTACTTTTGCTGACTACCGATTTGCCTTTTCAGATCTATGATATCGATGGTGATGGAATCGATGAGGTCATTGCCTCCTGGGACTTCAAGCTGGTAATCCTTGATGGAAAAACGGGGAAAGTCAAGAAAGAGATGCCGACTCCTGAGAATGTGGAGGAGGTTGATGGTCTTTGTGGGGTGGAGTTCGGTCATCATGCGTTTTCTCGTCTCAATGTCGATGCGATCCGCATCGTCAATGTATCGGGTAAAAAGCGACCGTCCGATCTTTTGATCAAGGATCGCTATGCCAGAATCTGGATATATGACGACCAGTTGCAGTTGATTTGGAAATTCAGTCACAACAACACCGGCCATTTTCCTTATGCGCATGACTACAACGGGGATGGGAAGGATGAGATTTTCAGCTGCTACAACATGATCGACAGCAGTGGAAAACTGCAATGGGAGCTTCCCATTTCCATCGACCATACCGATGAGATCGTAGTAGGTCCCATCGATCCTGATCAGGATGACCTGTTGGCGATTGTTTCCGGTTGGGAAGGGTTCATGCTTCTTGATACGCAGGGGAACGTGCTGAAAAGGGATATCAATGGGCATGGTCAGCGCATCAGCGTGGGCAACTATTGTCCAAAGAGAAAGGGATTGGAAATCTGTACAACCACCTATTGGGGCAGTCAGGGTATTGTCTATATGCATACTTGCAAGGGTGAGGAAATCTGGCATCAAGAGATGCGTTGCAATGGCAATGTGATTGCTCCAGTGAATTGGGATGGAAGTGGGCAGGATCTGATTCTGCTCAATCCCAATGCCCAAAACGGGGGGCTTATGGATGGTGAGGGCGATATTGTGGTCTCCTTCCCTGATGATGGGCATCCTGAATTATGTGCCGAGGTCCTCAACCTTACCGGCGATGAACGTGATGAGTTGGTGCTATGGGATAGGAAGCAGATGTGGATCTATACCCAGGACAGGGAACAGGAAAAGAGGGAGAAGGTATACCTTCCTTTCAAGTATCCGCTCTACAATGCTTCCAACTATAGGGGAGAGTATTGTTTCCCGAACTGGGTGGAGAGGTAGAATGACGAACTGAAAACCTCAGTCGATTGCAGGTGCTAATCTGAAAGAATCTGCAATCGATGGGAAATCAGTTGTTTCATTTGATCTTGCATCTTTTTGGATACCCAGCTGGTTTCTATGATGTGATTAAAAGTTGGTTCTAGGTTTTTGAGTTTCTTGATAAGGTTGGAAACTACGTGTTTCGCTATCCCGAAATGGTCTCCCAATTGAAGAAAATTCGAGTAGGTAAGATTAGATCTTTTTCCACATACGGTAAGAGCAACTTCTTCTCCGTCTTCATCGGTGATGAGTTGTACCGGTAGGAGATCATATGCAGGAGCGAGGACAAAGTTTTTTTGGCTTTTTGCGATGAGTGAAAAGTTTTTGAGATGCATATCAGAATTTCCTGTTATGAAACAAAAAAGCAGCAAGTAATAGAGATTTGTAACATCAAGCAAAGGCCGACTGGACCATTTATAGAGAATCTTTGCACATTGCTCATAGGAGCCTTTGTATTTATCCTCTGTCAAACGAAAAGAAAGTTGACAGAAGTCTTCCATGGCAATTTTCTGATTGTCTTTTCTGTCTATACGTTTGGTGATATATGCGAATTCTCCATTTTGGTCAGTAATCAATGCGTGAGGAACTGTTGCAATACCGGCAGCATCGGCCAAATGCATGACCAAATCCTCGGCTTGTGGAAGTTGCTCATATTCCTGAGATTGAGGTTTCAGAATAAAACCAGTGGGAGTATCGACAATTGTTAATCTTGGTAGCTGTCCTTTTTCATTCTGCAAAGACAAAGAGAGTTTCTTCTGTACACCTGGAATCGTTATTCCTTTACCTGCTGCTTTATAAGCAATTGTTTCAAGTTGTTCATCAGACAAAGTCACAAGAGGAGGTTCATCTGTTCCAAAGAATTTTTTACTACAGGAGGTATGCCATTGCTCTTCTGCTATCTTTCCACAATACAGACAGCGTTTCATTGCAAAGCCTCCACAGATATTGCTCCAATGCAATCACTACAGGCAACCAGGAGCAGTCCCATTCTATCTCGAACATTCATCTTCCAATTTTTCACTACGATAGAGAGAAGCCAACCTTCACTGATGAGTCCATCGAAAAAGGGAAAAAAGGTAGTACTTGTAAAGGGGAGCTTTTGTAAAGGCATGGTAAGGCTTATGCTTTGAGCATCCGGTCTTAAGAGGTAGTCAGAATCATAGGTAAAAGCATATCCGCTTTCCGTCTCCTCGATGACCCCTGCATAGATGGTATCGTAAAAGACTTTACCCTTTCGGAATTCTGATTTCACTTGGGATCTCCTTTTCTTGGCTTGTTGCCAGGGATTGCCATACTGCCAAACATCTCCAATGCTTGGTTCACCTTATCAAGACGTACCGTTGTCTTTCCTTGTTCCAAATCGCGGATGAAGCGCAGTCCAAGGCCTGAACGGAGTGCGAATTCTTGTTGTGTCAATCCTGCTTTCTTTCGTTCTACTCGTAGATACGTGCCGATAGGATTCTCTTTGTCTTTTTCCATAGGGGCATTTTATACCCGATTGAGTATGATATCAATTGCTTTATAAGGAAATATATCATATCGGGTATAATCTGCTACAATATATAAGTTTTATACCTGTTAAGGTATAATTGGTAAGTCTTATGAATGTACGTAGGATGTATTCTCTTTAAGCATCTCTATGTATGGACTGTTCTGCATTGGTGAGAGCTTCAAAAAGGATTCAAGGGAGTCTATTTTAGGGTCATCCTTTGATATATTCAGGAGGAATTTTGTCCTTAACTGATTGGCGGAATTTCATTATTTGTCGATAATCAAGTAATTTATAATGAACTAAAATACCGAGGGCAACAGGTAGTGAAACTTGTGTCTCTTTTTCCAAAAGGTTTAATCGTGCTGGGGTAAGATATTTTCCAATATCTTTTCCAATTTCAAGAATCTGTTCAGTATGCAAGTAAGATGAGGCGTAAGCATCAGCCTCTTTCTCGATATCCGAGAGGGAGTCCCTATAGTCCAAGTTATCCAAAAACGGTGACTCAAGATATTGGAAATGCTTGAGAACATGTGAGAGCTCATGGGCTAAGACAAACCAAAAATTGTCAATTCTGTCGTATCTGCCTGTATACACGATGAATGGTTTTCCCTCAACAAGAAAAGCCGCGCCATCTAAATAGGTTTTTGTTAGATGGCTGAGGACAAAGAAACCAACCCCACAGGAATACAATGCTTCGATTACTTTCTCAACTCCCTTATCCCTGGTGGTAAAAAGATATAGGTTCTGAGCGAGGCTTTCCAATTTCTTTTGATCATACGAAGGAATTTCAATGGTCTTTGCCTGTGTTTTTGCATAGTAGTACCAAGTTTTACTGAAAGACTTTGTATACTCTTCATTGATGTTCGTTTGTCGAACATAGAACTCCAATGAATCGGTGTTATAGGTAGGAGGGATTTCTTCTGAACAAAAAAGATTCAAGCACTCCTTGGTAAGCCCTTCAATGCTATCATCATAGAGTAGCCATCCTTTTTTTTTCATCTCTCCAAGGGGCATCACTCGCGAAAGCTGAGCTTTTTTCTCTACAAACTTGTCTCTATCCGTATTTGATTCCAATTTTCGCAGTTGGTGACGGGCATCAAGATTCAGCCACATCTCTGCAGAAGTGGAAAAAGCCAACCCTAGTAATTTTGCCGTTTCAACAGTGATTTGCTGTTTGTTGTTGATAAGTTTATTGATTGATTTAACACTTAAGCCCGTAATGGCAGCTAAATCCTCTTGACGCCAACCAAGAGAGTCCAGGGTGTCTTGGATTATATCTCCAGGGCCTACATTGTAAAATGGGTGTGGTTCATTAGCCATGGTCATCCTATCCTCCAAATTCTTGTTGGTGAAAATTACTTCCATATGTTCCCTTGATATGGTAGGTATAGGTCGCTTCTTGTAAAATGTCAATATAAAATAACCATAGACTACTTATTGGTATTACAATTTACAGTATTGGTGAAACAGTGCCTTGCAAATTGTCAAGCATCTCTATGTATGGACTGCTCTGCATTGGTGAGGAACCCAATGAAGGCTTGCGATTCTATCGGCCTTGAAAAAAGATACCCTTGGATTCGATCCACTCCCATGGATTTCAAGACTTGGAACTGTTCCTCGGTTTCTACGCCTTCTGCAACAATTTCCTTGCCGATGCGGTGCAGCATGAAGATCAGAGACACCAACAACTCTCTATGAGTCTTGTAGTTCGCAATGATCTTCTTGTCCAGCTTCACGGAAGTGAAGGGCATGTTCATCAGGTATTCAATGTTGGAATAACCCGTTCCATAGTCATCCAAGGAGAAGGTGAAGCCCTCTTGGGAGAGGTCAAACATGAGCTTTTCTATTCGTTCAAAGGATTGGACGACTGAAGATTCGGTAAATTCCAAATCGATCTGCTCAGCCTTGATGCCATTTTCTTTCACGATCCTTATGATTTCTGAAGCCATGTCGGAGTGAAGGAAATGCACTGCTGAGAGATTGATGGAAATCCTTTTCAGCTTGGAGGGATGTTTCTCCATCCGATGAAACAACCTACACACCGACTCCATGACCTGATAAGTGAGTTCCACAATGAGG
>JAQVVB010000080.1 GCA_028699215.1 Sphaerochaeta sp.
TTTCTGTGGTGTCCCAATTGCTTGCAAGCATTCCTTGGGATTCGAGTCGCCGTAGCAGTGGATAGAGCGTGTTTGCTTCGATGTCTATGTGGTTTTCAGATAAACGCTGAAGAAGCGCATACCCATATTGAGGAGTTTTCAATTGACTTAATACGCAAAGGGTTAATGTTCCTCTTCTTAATTCTGTCAAAAGATTGGTAAGGATTTGTTCTTCGATCATAGTGGTTTCCTCTCCTGGTACTATATTGTGTGATACACACTATTGTCAATACACTACCATACAAAGGAAACGATTTTTGTTTCAATCAAGGATAGCAAGAGAGCAAGCCCCTCAAAGTGAGGAGCTTGCTCAAAATCCTAGATACACATCTGTTCGGATCAATGAAATATTTTTTAGGCTTTTCTTTTTCTTACTTTTGCCAAGTTTTTTGCTGCACCAGTATGGTCTACCAATTCCAAGACACGAGAAAAATACTGTTCTGCCAGTGGTGCATTCTTGAAATTTTCCAGATATAGGACCCCGATGTTATTCAGTGATTCTACTTGGGTCGGATCATCTTCAACGATATGAAGATAGAGAGATAAGGAACGTTGTGGATCGGTTTCCATTGCCTGCAGGGCAAGGGGAAGGTCCTTCTGATTTTCCATCACGCGTGCATAGCGGTCCGGATCGTTGAGTATTTCAAGACGGAGTGCAAGGAGTTTGGATTCTTTTTCATTGGGGTTGTCCTCAAGGGCAGAGGAGTACCAACGCTTGGCCTGATCTGCTTGTCCATCAAGGTATTGTATATCACCTAGCAACCTGCAGAGACGCAGACTCTCTCCAAATGTTTCAACTGCTTGGGTTAGGAGGGAATAAGCTTCCTGCTTTTTTCCCAATCCCAAGGAGACGAGAGCAAGGTTGTATTGCAAACCCATGGAGGATCCACTGTGACGAATCAAGTTTTGATTGTATCGTTCAGCTTCTTTCCAATTGTTTTGTACCATAGCATTCAGCATTCGTCGCTGAACATACCAGCCATATGGATCCATAGAGGCCTCCTTGCCAAGTAAAGAACGATACTGGTAGAGACTCTACCAGTATCGTAGAGAGTACGAAATTAAAGGACAAACGCGCCAATGATCATGAGAATCGTGATGGTGGTGATACCTTGTACCAAGGTTACACCAGTTTGTGTCTTGTATGCAGTAGCTGTGTCCATATCGGAGAATTGTGATACGACCCAGAAGTAACTGTCATTTGCATGAGAGACGGTCATGGATCCTGCACCAATAGCCAACAGAGCCAGGACTTTTGCAATTTCAGAGGTCCATCCAAGCTGTCCCATCAGAGGAGCAAGCATTGCAGAGGTAACGATCATGGCAACAGTTGATGCTCCCATAGCGGTTTTCAGCAGTGCTGCGATGATGAACGGGATCAAAAGACCTGCTTGCATTTGCATCAAGCTACCGGAAAGCACTTCAGCCAAAGGCATTGCCTTCAAAACAGCTCCAAAGGCTCCACCGGCGCCAGTGATGGCGAGAATACTTGCAGAACTCTGGATACCTTCACTGATCCACTTGAAGGAAGTACCTTTACCTTCTGATTTGGGAATCAGCGTTACAGCAAGTCCGATGCCCAAGATCAAGGCGGTTACGGGGTTACCAATGAAATCGAAGAAGGCTTTTGCTGGTCCTGCTCCAAATGGTGAGGAAGGGAAATCTGCTACAGACTTCAATGCGATAAGCACGATAGGAAGCAAGATAGGAGCGAAAGAACGGAAAGCATTAGGAAGCTTGCCATATTTTTCTACCAATTCTTCAAGAGAGACTTCAGGATTTGCAGGAATGTCGAACTTACTGGAAATCTTCAATGCATACAGATAGCCTACCAGCATGACAGGAATCGAGACCAACAAACCAATGAGAATGACAAGCCCTAAGTCTGCCTGCAAGGTGCCAGCCATGATGATTGGACCAGGGGTTGGGGGAACCAGACAGTGGGTGGCATAGAGACCAGAACTCAAGCAAGTAGCCATAACAGCAAGAGAAACTCCTGATTTGGCAGCCAAAGCACGGTTGATTGGTGAAAGGATGACAAATCCAGAATCACAGAATACAGGGATACTGACGATGTAGCCGGTGAGGCTCATGGTAAGAGGTGCCCTCTTCTTTCCTACAAGATTGAGAATGGAGTTTGCCATGGTCAAGGCCGCTCCTGTCTTCTCCAAAATGGTTCCAATGATCGTACCTGCAATGATTACGATACCGATACTTCCCAAAATGGAACCAAAACCCGATGTCAGGGTGTTGATAAGGACATCAACGGACATTTTCCCCATGACTCCTACAAAATACCCCGCGAGCAACAGTACGATGAATGGATGCCACTTGAATTTTGAAATCAAGAGGATCATTCCCACTACTGCTACGATAATGATCAGAAACAGATACAGTCCTGACATGTTCTCTTCCTCCTACAGCTATTGTTAATCTTATCCTTCTAGGATAAGTGAAGAACCCGTACAATTGTGAAAGTGTATGTGAGAGGCTTTGGTAGCCAATTCAATGGAAGGCATTCCTGAGCAATGTGAAATACCCAGAACCTCAATTCTTTCCTCTGAGAATTGACGAATTGTATCTTTCACTCTTACTTCATCAGCTTCCACGAGATGCGTTCCTCCCAATAAGGCATAGATATTCTGATTGAATAAACGCTTTACTGTAGAGAGCATATTGAGAATTCCCGGATGGGCGCAACCAACCAGAACGATAAGTCCTTTGGCACTTTCCAATACAAGCAACACCTCATCGGAGAAGTCGTCTTTGATCCATTCTCCATTTTGATGTAAGACAAAACGTGGATGAATGGTCTCCTGGAGATGTACTTTATCAAACTTGGTTACAGCCCAGACTCCTTTGGCGATTTCTTGTTTTTCAAGTACGGTCTGATGGGGGATATGGTGTTTGAGTAGATAGGTTTCATCAAAATCGTTTCCTAGATACTGATAGGAAGCATTGAACTTGGCATACTTGCCTTCGAAGAACCCCTTTCCCGTCCAAAGGGTGAATTTGGATGCAGGAAATGTCTCTACAAAAGAGCGAAAGCCTCCGCTGTGGTCATAGTGTCCATGGCTCAGTACAACATGGTTGACCTTAGATAGGTCTTTATGAAGTTTCGTTGCATTTTCCAGGAATGCATCGCTCTGTCCAGAATCGAAAATAATTGTGGAGTCTTCTGTTTCTACAAGAAAAGATAGACCATGCTCAGTGTGTAAACCTAAATGTTCTCCCAATGTGTTTTCTATAAGTGTTGTTATTTCAGTAGCCATGATAAATCCTACATTTTTAGTCTAACATGTCAGAGGTCTGACAAGTTGGTTATACAATAAACCCGACTTGTAGAATTTGTCAAATGGTTTTTCTAAATATTTCCGAAGTGATATTGAATATCTGCCAATGCGTTGCGAAGGTGTTGCTCCATTGCCTCAGAAGCCTTTATGGCATCACGAGATAGGATCGCATTAAGCAAGTTTTTGTGCTCAGTCAAAGAGGCTTGCAATCTTCCTGGAGTGTTCAGACTTGCATACCACCCTTCATTGAGCGTTTGTTCCATGGTCTTCATCAAGACTGAAAGTGTGCGGTTTTTTGTTGCACGTGCTATGGCGAGGTGAAACGCACTATCACTGGAAATGGATTGCAGGATATCCCCGTTCTCAACATTTTCAACAAAGGTTGCATAGAGTTCTTTGAGCGCTTCAAGGTCTTTTTCTTCTGCACGTTTGCTGGCAACAGCAGCCGCATGAGGCTCGATAAGAAGACGTACTTCAAAATGTTCCCGCAATGATTCAGCATTTTCGACGACCCAGGTTTTTACAGGATGTTCTATTTTCTTTGGGTCATTGATGAAGACACCTTTGCCTTGATAGACCTTCACCACACCAGCAACTTCCAGCATTCGGTGTGCTTCCCTAATGGAAGAACGGCTCACCTCCAATTTCTTGGCAAGTTCTTTTTCGCTATATAGCTTATCCCCAGGTTGAAGTTTTTCTGTGCGGATTATTTCATAGATTGCATCGGTCACCATGACCGACAAACGCTCTTTTTTCAATGATTCCATGTATTCATCCTACATCGTAGCAGTAAAATCTACAAGTAATGTTATGATTAATATGCGTATGGTAATTTTTTCAGGATATTCTTGTCTATGCTCGGCATATAAAAAATTGACGAATCATCGCTTCGATGATACTCTTTAGTTGTGGTGGTGAAGAAGGGGAATAACCGAAGAAACACCCTGAGTAACCAAGAAGCCCTCCATTGTGGAGGGTTTTATATATCTTCATGATTTTAGTGAATTTTCCTACATCCCGGCCCAACTATCCGACTTCTTCCCCCGGTAAGAGGCATCACTTGGATTTGCGTGCTGATTCGCTCTTTCAATGCAGATACATGCGAAATGATACCAATCAGCTTACCATCCTGCTGGAGACCCGATAGGGTTTCCAAAGCAGTTTCGAGCGCATCATCGTCCAAGGTACCGAATCCTTCATCAAGAAAAAGAGAATCGACTCTGACTTTTTTGCTGGCCATCTTGGAGAGACCTAATGCAAGGGCAAGGCTTACGATGAAACTCTCTCCACCTGACAGATTCTTGGTGGACCGGATCTCCCCTGCTTGATAGCTGTCGATGACATTCAACTCCAAAGGTTGTTCGTCATTTCTCATGAGCAGGTACCGATCGGTCATTTTTTCCAGTTGGCGGTTTGCCTGGGCGACCATCAATTCAAAAGTCAGTCCCTGGGCAAAGTTCCTGTATTTTTTCCCGTCTGCAGAACCTATCAGGGAATGGAGCTTCTCCCATCGAAGACACTCCTTTCGTTGGACCTCAATTTTTGCTAGCTTCTCCTTGATCTTCTCTTTTGCACTGGTGTTTTCCTGCAGACTGAACTTCAGACTGGCAATGCGTTCACGTAAGGGGGAGAGAGAATGCTCATACTCCTCTTTTTGCAATTTCAGTTCTTCAAGAGGAGATTCTGTTTTGTGTTTTGACTGTTCTCTTATCAACTGAGCTTTACGATCTTCTTTAAGAAATTGCAGATTCGACAAATCATCGTCCATGCGTTTTGCCTTATCAGAGAGGCGTTTTCGCTCTTTTTCTGTCAAAATGGCCTCTTTGAATGTTGTTTCATCAGAGAAACCAACAGAAAGCAATGCTGAAGAGAAATCAGCTTCCAATTGCAGCAGTTCCTCATTCTTTCCATCAAGATCTGTTTGCAAGGAAGCAATATGGTTTCTTGATGAAACAACAGCTTGTTTGAGTTCTGTGTTATGGTCTCTTGCACTCTTTTCTGCTTTTTCAGCGTCAGAGAGAACTTGGTCCATATGAGACGCTTCCTCATCAGGAAGCTTGTCTTGAAACAACTTCTTTCGCTTTGCGCAGGTATCATTCCAAGTAGATTCCAAGGTTTTCAACTGCTCATGCTTCTCATTCAGCACGTTTGTTTGGGTGGTGATGATTGCCTCAATTCGTTTGATTTCACTTGCGATGTCAGTAAGTTGCTTTTCGATGGTTTGTTTGCTGTTGACTTGGTTGTTCCAGGTTTCAAGGCGGGAGGTAAGAGATGCAAGCAATTCTGAAACATTGTCTTTGGGGATTTCATGTATCCCCAAAGGAGAAAGACTTTCTATAACGGTCTGTTTCTGGTTTTCAAAAGCAGACGATAGACTTGCAAGTGCTTCCTCAAGCTCTGAAACCGTTTTCTTGGCCGCTTTTACCTCTGAAGTTGCTGTCGCTTCCTCCTTTTCACTATCTACCAGAGTTGCTCGAGCAAGAGATGCAGTACCTGAAAGTGTTTGTATGAGGCTCTCTTTTTCTTCTGCTGTCGTGATGAACGTGACAAGATCTTTGATTTTTTGCTCGGTCTCATCAGGTATAGGAACATTACCTTCTGCAAACGGATGGGTAAGGGCACCGCAGAGTGGACAGGGTTGGTCATCTTCCAGTTTCGCACGATGCTCTGTAAGTGAAGCTATCTTGTGCAGGAAGATCAACTCTTTTTGCAGTGAATCCTTTTCAGCCCTGTATTCCCTCAGCAATCGTTCGCCGAGCAACTCATGCAAAGCATCCTTCTCCTTTTGAAGACCCTGGGATGCTTGTGTGAGTTGTTGCGCATCCAGGGTGCTTTTGGATCGGCTGTCATCAAGTGCTTTCTCTGCATTTTGCAGATTCTTTTCTGCTGCATCCCGTTTTGTTTTTTTCTCGGTGATTTCATTTTGTCTGGAGATCAGGTTTTCAAGGTGTATTTTCAGGCTTCCCAGAGAATGTATCAACGTTTCATCTTCTGCATGGTTTTTAAGATACTCTTGAGTTTTGTTCAAGCTCTCTTTTGCTTCATCCAGTATCTTCAATTGCCGGTTTTTCTCTTGCTCATTGGCATCAATGGATGTTTGGTCTTTTTTGCAACTAGCCTTGATTTCCAAACGTTGTTTTTGCTGATCTGCAATGGTCTGATCAAGAGATCTGACGCGTGTAATGAGAGGATCCAGAACCGCTTTCTCATTTTTTACATCGATTGTCAATTGCTCTGCAGAGCGAAGGGCAATTGCCTGTTCTTGAGCTGAGGTTTCGAGTGCCGGTAGGGCAGATTGTTCATCTGCAAGGGATTTTTGCATCTCCTTGAACTGGTTTCTGTTTGTTTTGAGCGTTGCATATACACTGTCCAAAGAAGCGGCTTTGATTGCTTGTTCAAGTTCGTTACGCTCTGACGCGAATGCTTCCTTCTCTAGGAGAAGGGGACGCTCTTTTTCAGTCAATTCTGCAATTTCACTCTCCCGCGCTGCTAGATCCTCCAGATACACGATAGCTTCCTTGGTTGTTTCATAGCGCGCTGAAAGACTGATTTCTTCTTTTGTTTTTGTATCAAGTTCTAATGAAAATGCTTCTTCTTGGTCTGCTGTCAAAAGGGAGATGGCATTGGTTTCTGCCTGCAGCAATTTCAGTGTTTCCAGTTCTTCACTTTTTCGTTCATGGACTTTACAGGAAATTTCCGAATAGATTGTTGTGCCTGTGATCTGTTCCAGAATTCTTGACTTCTGTTCCGCGTCTGCTTTCAAGAAGGTGTCAAAGCCTCCTTGTGCAAGTAGGATGGAACGGGTGAACCGATCGAAGTCCATGCCGGTTTTTTCTTCTATGATGGAGGAGACTAGACTTTTCTTCACTTCCAAGGGAGTCCCTGTATAGGCATCCATGATCTGATGTTCTTGGTCCTGTAGCTTCCCATCGATACTTTTTCGAGCCCGTCTTTGTTCCCAGTGGCATCGGAAACGACCAGCTTGTGATTCAAACACCACCTCAGCGTAGCATTCCCCCGATTGGCGGGACATGATTTCATTTCCACTTTTCGTGATTCTCCCCAGTCGAGGTGTCGCTCCGTAGAGAGCAAGGCAAATGGCATCCAGAATAGTCGATTTGCCCGATCCTGTCGGCCCGGTCAAGGCGAAGATTCCGTTGGATATATATTCTGGATGGGTGAAGTCGATCAGCCATTCTCCATACAGAGAGTTGAGGTTCTTAAAGCGGAGTTCAAGTATTTTCATGATATGGTTCCCTATTCTGCATTCGCATCGTCTTCTTGGAGGGCTTGTACAATTTCCGTATATGACTCAATCAGCTCTTTCCGTTCTTCTTCAGGGACTTTGTACGCATCAAGACAGCGTATAAAGACATCTTGTTCTGAGAGCTCATCAAGTGTTTCTTCTTTTGAGAGATTGTTGAGCACCCTATCCATGACCTGCTTGTTCTTTATGCGCCGAATTTCCATAGTACTGTCGAGTAAAGATTCATCAAGTAATTCTCTGAGATTGGGTATGAGATCTTTGCCTGTATATTCAATTTCAAGCCAGGCTTGACTGTGCTCTTCTTGCAAAGCGTTCAGTTTTGCTTGGATGGTCTCAAGAGGTCCTACAATGCGTACCAATTGTTGGAAACAGGGAACAGAAAGTTCCAAGATGGTGGGCTTTGCGTCATTGAATTCAAGGAGCATGACTCTCTTTTCTTGGTTTGCTTCTCCAAATCCCATGGGAATGGGAGATCCTGAATAACAACGGTTCATCTGGTTTCCCACATACTGTTGAATGTGTAGATGCCCAAGGGCAAGGTAGTCGATACAAGAGGGGAATACATCCAATTCGATATGAGTCAAAGAGCCTACATAGAGTTCCCGTACCCCATCGCCTTCGACCGTTTTCCCTCCAGCGGTGAACAGGTGTCCCATGGCAATGATGGGGATGTCGGGCCTTCCTCTCCGTTTCTGTTCTGCAATACTGCAGACTTCTTCGTAGTGCTTTTTGAGGCCTTCGACTAATTTCGCATTTTTATCGTCAATCGTCTCCCCAGCCTCTGCAGTCCTGATGTCTTTGTCATGCAGATAGGGTACGGCACAGATGATGGCCTCTATTTCTTCTCTGTTGTACAGGACAAGGACCTCTTCCTCTTTTTTTAGTGGCGTAGAGCCGATCACCTGCACATGCAGTGTGCGAAGCAATGCTTTGGGAGCATCCAAAAAGGAAGGGGAGTCATGGTTGCCTGCAATCACTAGCACGTGCCGGCAACAGGTGTTTGCCACATCACAGAGGAAGCGGTAATAGAGTTCTTGCGCACGGTTGCTGGGATTGCCGGTATCGAATACATCGCCGCAAACCAAAAGGATGTCCACTTTTTGCATTTGTATGGTCTCGACAAGCCATTGAAGAAAGGCTTCGAATTCTTCGTACCGTTTTTTTCCATAGAGGGTACGGCCGATGTGCCAGTCAGATGTGTGGAGGATTTTCATTGTACTTCCTTGTTCCCTATCAAAGAGAGGGGTGCCTTTTGCCAGTATAGGGGAAGCCTCCTTTCCAGACAAGCAAACAATGGTTGAGCAGGTGTGAGTGGAAAAGAAAAACCCCGCCACTTGATAGTGACAGGGTTCATTATACATGTTTTTGGAGCCAAAGGGACTCGAACCCTCCACCTACTGATTGCGAACCAGTCGCTCTACCAGATGAGCTATGGCCCCAAATTCCATTCATCAAACTACTGCAGAGAGGGCAAACTGTCAACTATTTAAGGCACAGGACTTCATCAAGACCTGTGCCTGAGGATGCATCCAGATTATTTTAAAGCCGCTGCAATGAATTCCCTGAACACAGGATGAGCCCGGTTGGGTCTGCTTTTGAACTCAGGGTGATACTGGACGCCCAGAAAGAACGGATGGTCCTTCAATTCAACTGCTTCCACCAACGATTCATCAGGACTGGTACCGGAGATGACCAATCCGGCTTCCATCAGTTCAGATCTGAACTGGTTGTTGAATTCATATCGGTGTCTGTGCCGTTCACTGATGATTTTCTCTCCCTTGTAGGCTCTATCCATAATGGTGCCAGAGGTGACCACACAAGGGTAAGAGCCTAAGCGCATCGTACCACCTTTGGGGATATTTCCCTTCTGGTCGGGCATCAAGGCAATGCATTGGTGTTGGGAATTTTCATTGAACTCACTGGAGTGGGCATCAGTATAGCCCAATACATTTCTGGTG
>JAQVVB010000081.1 GCA_028699215.1 Sphaerochaeta sp.
ATGGGATGCCTGGGTCAAGGCGAGAACCAGAAGCCCGGAAGTATCCATATCCAGTCTATGTGCTGCGCATTGGATCGGGGCTTGCATGAAGAGACGTCTCACGCGAGATTCAATACAGTCCTTCATCGCTTCACTTCTTCCTGGGACAGAGAGGACCCCTGAGGGTTTGTCGACTATCACTATCTGTTCATCACAGTAAACAATATTCAAACCCAACATATATTTCAAAAGAGGTTTGCATTTATCATCACAAGGCCCGTAGAAAGCTTTATGTTGTTTGGTTTCTGATCGGTTGGGAGCTCCATAATAGAACTCAACCATGCTGGTTGGGTGCAGATCATGGGAAAAGGCATAGTGGAGCAGTTTGGGTGCGCAACACTCGCCTGTGCCTGTAGGGGGAAGTGTATCACCGAAGACATCAGCAAAGGTTACCGTCGATTGGTCTATGCAACGAAAGCTGTAGAGCTGATAGAGTCTTTTCAATGTCGCAACTGAGAGTTCTCTTCGTTGAAGTCCAAGTTCTTTTGCTTCTGGGGTTTTCTGCAATTGATCTGTCAATGCATGGATTTGTTGATTGCTCTCTTCCATGATGCTTGAAAATATCTTTGGATCACATACGCTGCCAACCCAACCAGGTATGTCCCATTCTCCATCATATTGTCCTGAAAATGCTTTAAGCACCACTTCGGTTCCCTCAGAATCAGTACAGACCAAAATTCCAAACATTTGGCCTTTTGCTTCTCCAAAGAGATAATCGGTCGATATGAGGCTTTCTCCTTCAAAATCAAGGGTTTTGTAGCGGTCCAGGTCTGTTTGTAAGAGCTTTGCAAAATGTGTGGCTCTTTGTTGGGGAAGGGGAGTGTTCATACCCTATGGAGTATGGCTGATACTGGTCAAATCTTCAATAAGGGAGAGATTTGTTGTTTTTCCGATACTTCTCTCTTTTCTCGATGTATAAGCTATGGCATCATGAATACAATATTGGGTTCATCATTTAGATTGGAGAATCTTTCCAATCCTCGTATCGTATGGAGGAAGTTTACATGAACGCTGCAATTGAGTTGAATTTCATGGCTGTCCTTCTTTTAGTGTTTACTCTATCGCTTTCGAAGAGACATCTCTCAAGAAACCCCCGATATCGATATTTCATGCTTTCAGTTACAACAACGATTATCTTGTTGTTGAGCGAAATCATCTCCCATTTTCTTTTGGAGCTTCATGTCTCTTCCTATATTCTTCCTCATCGATTACTCAATGTGATTGGGTTTGGACTCTCTCCTTGTCTAACCTATTTTCTGATTGCCTATGTAAACTATCCCCTGTTCTCTCCTGTAATGAAAAAGCTTCTGAGGATACCTTTGTACGTCAATGCTTCGCTGAGTGTACTCAGCTATTGGAATGGTTGGTTGTTTTTTGTTGATGCTTCAAATCGCTATACGAGAGGGCCTTTTTTTGGTGTAACCACGTTCGTGACTTTTGCTTATTTCTGCATTGTCGTATATGGGTACGCCAAGGGACTGAAGAGTTATGAACTGCCTGAGAAAGGTTTTTTCATCTCAATCATCCTCCTTCCTCTTTTAGGGGTACTGTTACAGATTGTCCATCCTGAGATTCTCGCATTATGGAGCAGTATAGCCCTTTCCCTTTTACTGTTTTACATTTTTTCTCTTGAACAATCGTTCTCATATGACTCGCTCACTGGATTGCGCAACCGTACAACGTTCATTCGGGATCTATCCAAAGCAGAAAAGGAGCATATAAAGCATAGTTGCTTCTTTGTGTTCGACCTGAACAACCTGAAAAAGGTGAATGATCTTTATGGGCATGCTGCGGGAGATGACTTAATCAATTCCACCGCCAAAGTGCTGTATGCTTGTTTCAATAAAAAAGGATATTGCTATCGCGTTGGAGGCGATGAATTTTGCGTCATGTGCAAGAATCTGGAAAAAGGGAGACTTGCAGAGGTCTTGTCTTCTTTTGAGTTGTTGCTTGCACAGGAGAATACGCGTCGTAATATTCCTTTGGAAGTTGCATATGGATATGCCTGTAACGATGGGAGAGGCTCAACTACACTGTTTCAGACCTATTTTGAAGCAGACACTGCCATGTATCGACACAAGGCGAAGTATAAACAGCAGACATATCGATAAGGAGAATCCTGTGGAAAACGTATTGTATGAGACGTTGCGTCCAGATCAGTTTTCAAAGCGGTTATCTGAACATCCGGTTGGTTATTTGCCTCTTGGCACCTTGGAATGGCATGGGAAGCAGAATGTCCTGGGAAGTGATGCACTGCAAGCAAATGGTTTGTTTACTCGTTGTGCAAAGCGATACGGGGGGATTGTATTCCCTCCCTTATGGGTTGGCCCGGATAGGATTGAGCGTACCAGTGATGGCTCATTGCTTATCGGTATGGATTCCTCTGAATACACCAAACCTAAGCAACAGCTTATAGGCAGTTGCTATTGGGTTTCCAAAGGACTTTTTCTCCAATTGTTGGAATCGATTGTAAGTCAGGCAAAACGGGCGGGTTTCGCCTGTCTGATTGCCGATGGTCATGGCCCTTCCAGAAAAGCATGGGCGGAAATGGCTCCTACGTGGGAAAAGCAATATGATATCATTCTGCTCTCATCGCTTATTGATTTTAATGAGAGTAATTATCTTACCCAACGCGATCATGCAGGAAAGAATGAGACCTCGGCCATGATGGCCCTGCACCCTGAATTGGTAGATCTTTCACTTTTGGATTCTCCTTTTCCTCTTGGCGTCCATGGGGAAGACCCTCGTTTGAGCAATAGTGTATATGGTGAAATGCTGTTGGAGACGACAGTTCTTTCCATTGGAGAAAAACTCGAAGAACTGGGACTTTGAAAGAACGTTCAGGGTTGTCATTCGATGTGATTCCTTCAATCAAAGGCATAGCTTTTCATCAAGGGATTTTTCTCGAAAAAAGGTCATAAAAAAATTGAAATTTAGGTAACTTTGTCGAGTTCTTGTTGTTCCTTCTGTAGTCGTCGATCGTCCAATCGGTTCTCGATGTATGGAGATTGACACAAGGAATTCCAGAAAAAAGGAAATCCAGAAAAAATATTTTATGGAAGAAGTTGCGGATAAGTGGGTTTATTTGAGTAAATATTTGCAATAAGCGGCAATTATTGAATATTTTTATCATGAAATCAGTCTTAAAGTGACTATTCCAGAGTGAAATTTGCTGACATACGTTGATATATTAGTATCGTAATGCGGTAATTGTCTTGCAAGGTATGTACTATGTGATACAAATTGGGAATATTCCTTCATTTTCTTACTATATCTGTAGATATTTATGGAATTTACTAGACACTGTCTAGAACATAAAGAAAATATCTACCATTTGTACCGAAAAAATAGCGAAATATGTCACAATTATACCGTGCATTGTCATCTGAAATATGTCATATCTCATTGTAATATATACAAATAAAAATAATTTCCTTGACAGTCAACAAAACCGCATGCAAAAATCGATTTAGAATTTTTCTCAGAAGGGTCTTACAAGCGTTCTTGTACGGCCAAGCGTGAAAATGAACTAAAAGGGAGAGCTATGATGGATAAAAAAAATCTATCTGTTGGTGTTGATCTCGGCACCTCGAATTTGCTTATCTACGTTGAAGGGCAAGGAACTTTATTTAACGAACCGTCAATCATTGCCATCGACAAAGCTACGCAAAAGGTTATTTGTGTTGGGCATGAAGCTTCAAAACTCGTAGGTAAGAACCACGAGAAATTCGATGTCGTTCGCCCTCTTCAAGGTGGTGTAATTTCCGATATCGAATTGATTCGGGAAATTCTCATTTTCACACTGAACAGGATCTTCCCTTCTGAGATTCAGTCCATTCAGAAGCTGGTCATCTGCATCCCCTCGGAGATCACCAATACTGAGAAAGAGGCGATTGTCAAACTCGGCCATAGCCTGGGTATTCAAAACACCATTATCGAACAGGAAATCAAGGCCGCCGCCTTGGGTTCTGGAATCGATATTTTTGCTCCAAGAGGGCATATGGTGGTGGATATTGGTGGTGGTACCACTGATTTTGGGATTCTCTCCCTAGGGGATGTAGTACTTTCAAAATCGATAAAGATCGCCGGTGACTTCTTCGACACCCAGATCATCGATCATGTGAAAGTGGTACACAAACTGGAAATCGGATTGCAGACTGCAGAAGAAGTGAAGATTCTTCTCGCTTCCCTAACTGGTCCCTATCCTACCAATGATGATGATGAAGAAATGGTCTATGAGGCAATGGGGCGTGACCTGGTTTCAGGTCTCCCTCACAGTGTGCTCCTTGATGCTAAGGAAATTCGTGAAATCTTATTGAATTGCTTTGATCCCATCAAGTCGGTATTGCTGGCGACACTTGAAGAGACTCCTCCTGAACTTGCAGGAGATCTGGTGGATTCCGGTATTTTGCTCACAGGCGGTTGTTCACAGATTTTGGGACTTCGTGAATACATCGAAGACATTGCAAAAGTACCTGTGTATCTCTCAGAAACTCCACTTACCGCAGTAGTTGATGGATGCAAGAAATTGCTCAAGATGACAAATAAATACTTTTACAGTGAAGTATAGGGGGAAGGTGATTGCAATGAATTCAAGTGTAAACAAAGAAAAAGAAAAAGAGCGAATCGGGCTGGGCATTGATCTGGGTACAGCAAATTTGCTCGTGTACCAGGAAAAGAAAGGTATCATCTTCAACGAACCCTCCGTCATTGCCTTTGATAGGGAATCCGGTAAAGTCGTTGCAGCTGGTAACGATGCCCATCGGATGCTTGGTAAGGTCCACTCCAAGATAGCTGTCATCAAACCTCTGCGTAGCGGTGTCATATCCGATATGCGGGCTGCCAAATCCTTGTTGTCCTATGTGCTGAGCAAAATAGATAATCTTACCGAAAAGGACATGGGCCGAACCACCTGTGTGATTTGTTGTCCTTCTGAGGTTACCAAGATTGAACGTGATGTCATGATTGATCTTGCAACCAAGATGAGCATCCAGGATGTATTCATTGAAGAAGAGATCAAATCCGGTGCTCTTGGGGCTGGTATTGACATCTTCAAGTCAAAAGGAGCAATGGTCGTTGATATCGGTGGCGGTACTACAGACGTAGGCATTCTCTCATTTGGAGACATCGTTCTTTCAAGAACCGTTCGAAAGGCGGGCAATTTCATGGATGATGAAATTGCTAAGTTCGTGAAAAAGAATCGGAGTGTGGAGATTGGGGAACTGACAGCAGAACGTGCAAAGGCTGAACTGGCTGATCTTCATCAGAATGCAAAGATCATGACTATGCGATATGCAGGAAGAGATATGGTCAAAGGAATTCCCAAGTGGTTTGATCTGACCACAACTGAGATGCAATCCATCCTATTTCCTATTTTCGACGAGATAGTCAAACTCATTTCTGCGGTTTTGAAAGACACTCCTCCTGAACTGTCAGCAGATATTTTCCGTAATGGCATCATGTTGTCTGGCGGTTGTTCTCTGATCAAGGGGATTGAGGAGTACATTGGTAACCGAATTATGGTTCCTGTGCATGTGGTGTCAAATCCCTTGACCTGTGTTGCTGAGGGTACGAAGTATCTGATTAAGAACCGCGGTGACTATCTGGTCAACCCGTTGCAGATGTAGGAGGAAAGTTGTATGGCGATGTTGAAAAGCAAACAAGATAAAAAGGTAGAAAAGGGCAAAGAATCGGCAGATGTCTCAAACGTCGTAAAGAGTCCCATGGGTAAAAGCATCGGTATTGACCTGGGAACCGCCAATTTGCTGGTATATGTTGAAGGGGAAGGGGTGGTGATCAATGAACCATCAGTCATTGCCTTCGATTATGAAACCAATGAAGTGATTGCCGTTGGCCAGTTGGCTGCCGATATGGTAGGAAAAGGGCACCAGGGAATCCGCATAGTCAGTCCCCTGAACCAAGGTGTTATTTCCGATATGGAAGCCACCAAGAAACTGATTGAGATTTCCTTGCGTAAAGCTGAGAACCTGAACTTGGATATTTCTCAGTCGACATTGTTGCTTTGTTGTCCTTCTGAGGTGACCCAGTTGGAACGTGAATCATTCACCAGTTTGGGCGATAGGCTTGGTGTAAAGGATATTTTCATTGAACAGGAAGTGAAAGCCGGAGCCATTGGTTCAGGTCTGGACATCTTCAGCAGCAATGGCAGCATGATCATAGATATCGGCGGAGGTTCCACTGATATCGGGGTGCTTTCTTTGGGCGATATTGTGGTTTCAGAGTCGAATCGCATCGCAGGAAATTATCTTGATAACGAAATCATCAATTACCTTCAGTATCATCATGGCTTGCTGATTGGAAAAAGGACTGCAGAGCGGATTAAAATGGAAATTGGTTCCTTGAAAGAAGATCTCCCCAATCCTAGGACCACCTATGCAAGTGGTAGGGATGTCGTAACGGGTCTGCCAAAGAAAATCACCATTTCTGAAGACGAAATTCGTGACGTGCTTACAATTCCCTTTGAATCGATAGCCAATTTGGTATTGAAGGTATTGCAGAAGACTCCAGCAGAGCTCTCAGCAGACATCATTGTCAATGGAATCATCATAAGTGGAGGTGGTGCCTTGGTTGATGGTGCGGATGAGTTCTTCCATAAGCGTATTGGTATGGATTTCTCTGTTTCAAAACGGCCTTTGACCGCTGTGGTAGAAGGTACCAAGCTTTTATTGAAGAATCGCGGCAGCTATTTCGTGAAGCCGACTGACTAAAATTATGGGCTCTGCTTGGTAATTGGTGTGGCTTCTGCACTTGGGAAACCGGGTGCAGAAGATTTGGAAGGTTTTGATCAAAGAAGCTCTCTTTGTAGAAAACTGGTGATTTGCTACAGGTTGAGGAAGGGAATGGGGTATGAAAAGGGACAAAGGTTTTTGGTGCTTTGTGTTCAGCGTCTGGTTTCTTTTTTTATCACTTTTCCTCGGCCTGCATTCACCCCTTTTGATGTTTCTTTCCAGCTTGGGATGCTTGGCTTTCTCTCTATTGGGAGTGCATCGCGCCAGAGTATCCGCTGCAACCTTTGAGACCATCCATCCTTTTCCCTCTCTTGCATCTCTTGGAGAGGAACAGGTAGGAAGTATGTATTGCTTGTTTCTTGAATCCCAACCCCAGGGATTGTTCCATGAAGTGCTAGACCAAGACAGCATGGATGCAATGCTGAGAACAGCAAATAAAAAATTGGTTGCGTATTTTGGGAAACAACATGTTTGCAGGATTTCGCGAAACCAGTTTGTAGTCATCAAGGAGTTCGAAACAGATAAAGCCGGAAACTATGAGGAGCGTAATGCGTATCTTGAAAGGATTTCCAACTATATTTCCTTGATGCTCTCCTCCTTGATTTCCCCTGCCAACAAGGAAGCCTTACGTGTTGCCCCGCTCTTTTTAGGGAGTGCTTCTTCGGGAATACGCTATCAAGCAAGGTGCACAGATGACTTGATTGAATTGGCTTATTTCACCATGAAACTCGCACAGAAGGAACAGAGACGATTCCTGGTGGCTGATGAAACCATTCGAGCCAGGAAATTGAATACCGAAGAGTGCATGGAAGGGTTTCTGAAAAAAAGTTGGAAAAATGAATTCACACCGTTTTTCCAACCGATCATCGACAGTAAGACCAATAAGATCATTGGCATGGAGAGCTTGGCGAGATGGCAGCTGGGAGGGGTGAGAATTCTTGATGCAAAGGTATTCAAAGACCTTGCCTATGAGATGGCACGCATTGAGCAGATTGATATCCTTATTATTGAGAAAACATTTGAAGCAGCAGAGAAACTCCACAATGATGGTATCGTTCCTCCTGACTTTAGGGTTGTCATCAACCTTGATGCTTCGACGTTACAGGTTTTGTCGGCTCAAAAATTCTTGTCCTTGATCGAGCGTTATGGTCTGAACGCCAAGGATGTTGAACTTGATGTCAAGGATAAGGTGCTATCCAATCATTTTCTCAGATGGAGTATGGAGGAGTTCAAAAAACGCTCTGTACGTGTGGCTTTGGATTTGTTTGATGAAAAAGCCTTTGACTTGGATGCTTTGTTTTCAAATCAATACGATACGATCAAACTTGATTATTCCAAGTATGATAATCAACAGGATGGAACTTCCACCAGGATGTATTCCTCTTTATCTTCCATGGCCAGTGAATATGAAGTGGAAATTTTAGCCAAGGGGATTGAAAACCAAGAGCAGATGCTTGCAGCGAAGAAGCACAAAGTGAAGTACTTGCAAGGCAACTATTTTACTCCTGCCATTCCTTTCTTTGCCTTTCAGATTTTCGTGAAAAAATATCAGGACGGTCTCTATCTGGAAGAGTATATTCTCGCCTGATTCAGAAAAAGAAGAACCCGTTTTGTAGAGGTGATAATCTTTGTTCGATTGAGAATAAGAAGATGCAAAAATCTATCGAAAAGTTGGAAAAGAGAGAGACGTTTTTTTGCCTTAGTGATACACTCCAGGCAATGGTAATCATGTGGAATTCTTTCTTGAGGTTTCAAGTGGAAATTTCCAAGATTAAAGGACGGTTCTCATGGAACAATTCAATACCAACAATACAGTTGTTATTGATGATGTTGAGCCTCCGCTTATACGGAGAGATGCGCAGATTTGTGCATCTTCAATCAATCACCAATCAAGCTGCCCCCAGAGCATCAGCAAAGCGTCTGAAAATCCTCTGAAAGGTAGATCCACCCAGTTCAGGAAAATGTACTTCCCGGACGCGACAAAAGAGATGTGGAACGACTGGCACTGGCAAGTAGCCCACCGCATCACCTCTCTAGAACAAATCAAGCGATTTCTTACACTTACAGAAGAAGAGCAACAAGCTCTCGCCCTTGATGATTCTCATTTTCCCTTTTCTGTCACCCCGTACTATCTCAGTATTCTCAATCTCCAAGACCAAAACAGCGAACTTCGCAAAACCATCATTCCCTCCATCAGGGAATCTTTTACTTGTCCAGGTGAAAGCGATGATCCTTTGCATGAGGAAAACACCAGTCCTGTTCCCGGTATCGTACATCGGTACCCTGATAGGGTCTTGTTCCTAACCACCAGTTTCTGTTCAGTCTATTGTCGCTATTGTACTCGTTCCCGTCTGGTTGGGGGGCATACTGAACCCTTGGAATCCTATTGGAAACAGGCAATCGAGTATATTCGAAATACTCCTGTGATTCGTGATGTGGTGATCTCCGGTGGTGATCCACTGACTCTTTCGGATGAAAAAATCGAATGGTTGTTGAAAGAGATCACTTCAATAAACCATGTGGAAATGGTTCGCTTAGGAACCAAGGTTCCCATGGTGCTTCCCCAGCGAATTACCCCCAATCTTCTCAAGATTCTCAAGCGGTATAAACCATTGTATATGAGCATTCACTGCACACATCCCGATGAAATCACCGAAGAATCTGCAAAAGCCTGCAATAATCTAGCAGATTGTGGAGTGGTGCTGGGAAGTCAGACAGTCTTGCTTAAAGGGGTGAACGACTCATCAGAAACCCTCATGGAACTTTT
>JAQVVB010000003.1 GCA_028699215.1 Sphaerochaeta sp.
AGGCCTTGGCGGCACTGTCCGCTTGGGCCTTTGTCTGAGCCAGCTTGGGAGGGTCGAGAATCATGACGTCATATTTATTTGCTTCAATCACGCGCATTTGTTCAAAGATGTCACAGCATGTGGTGGTCACTTTATCCCTGCTGTTTTCTGGAATCGCCTTGGCATCCTGATTGATGTGGATGTGTACCAGACTCTGTTTCAAAGCAACTTCGCTGGAGTCGAACAGGTCAACTGATTTTGCACCTGATCGCAAGGCATGAAGGGTGAAGGCTCCTGTGTAGGAACAACCATCAAGAACCACAGCATTCTTGCAATAAGGTTCTATCGCCTTGCGGTTTTCCCTCTGATCACAATAGAACCCACTTTTCTGGCCTTTTCCCGGGACGATTTCGTACAACAGGTTGTCTTCACGGAAACGAAGCGGATCCAAGCGTTTGCTCGGGGTGAAGTATCCTCCATTCTGATAGAACAACACTGTTTCACTCATATGTTCCACCGAACAGAACGAGGCATCGGTAGTGACAATGATCATGTCTGGATGAAGAAGTTTATCCAAGGTGGAAACGATGAGATCCTTATGGTGATACGCTGACCTTGCACTGATGATGATCCTGATCAGGGTGCCGTATACATCTGCAACGAGACCTGGAAGCATGTCTGCTTCTCCGAAGATGATGCGGAAGGTGGTCGTTGAAGTGCTCTTGTCGGCAAAAAAAGAGGCTCGTCTGAGAACACTCTCCTTGATGGTTCTTACCCACCAAGCATCATCTATCCTTTCTTGTTCATTCCAAGAGAGCAAACGGAGGGGGATATGGCTTTCTTTGTCATACCAACCCCAAGCTATGAACTTGCCTTCTTGTGTTATTGCTTTTGCAACACCAGCTTCCCCCTCGTCGGAGATGGACTCGATTGCACCGGAAAATACCCATGGGTGATGGCGAAGAAGCTGTTTCTCCTTGCCTTCTTTAATTGTAATGCACTGCATAGGTAAACAGTATCTGAAGCACGCTATTTTGTCAAAACGTTTGTTGACTTGCATTGCCTAGATACCCGATAATGACATTATGCAAGATTCCGCAACCCAAGCGATCCTTTTTGACCTCGATGGGACGCTTGTTGATACGATTGAAGATATACGGGTGGCTATGAATGTAGCCTTGGATGCAGAGAAATTAGAACCTCTCACCACAGAGATGACCAAACAAGTGGTTGGAAGAGGTTTACGTAATGCGCTTATTGCTGCGTGTACACTTCGCTTTCGAGACGTTTCACAAACCAGATTAAACGAACTGTATGAGCTGATGATGGGCCATTATCGTATGCATTATGCTGATAAAAGTAGAAGCTATGAAGGAATTCCTGCCTTGTTGAAAACCTTGAACGATAGGAACCTACCCATCGGCATTTTTTCCAATAAGGAGGATGGTCTCACCAAGGCGATTGTTTCGAAGATGTTTCCTTCCATCCAGTTCGTCTGGGTGAGGGGCATGCGTGACGATTATCCGCGAAAACCTGACAAATCAGGAGTGTTGCGCTTTATCGGGAAAGTTGGAATTGAGATGCAAAACTTGCTTTATGTCGGTGATTCTGAGGTTGACTATCAGACATCTGTGAATGCAGGCTGCCGTCATGTGCTGGTGACGTGGGGCTTTCGGCCAAAAGAAGAGCTTTTAACGATACCAGACGCTCATCTTGTAGATTCCGTGAATGAATTGGAGGATGCAATCTATGGCTTACAACGAGAAAGATCTGAGAAATAAGGCTGAAATCTATATTCAAGCTGAACATGAAACCACCTTCCGAAAAGAAGTTGAAGACGACCTTCTTGCAAAAAACTGGGAGTCCCTCTACGACAGGTTCTATACAAGCTTGGCTTTCGGAACCGCTGGCATGAGAGGTGTTCTTGGTGGTGGGACCAACCGGATGAACTGCTATATGGTCCGTAAGGTCACCCAGGGGCTGAGCGATTATTTGAGTGAAGAATCCAGCAACCCTTCGGTGGTCATTGCCTATGACAGCCGAAACTATAGTGAACTTTTTGCCATGGACGCATCTTTGGTCCTTGCTGCCAACGGGGTGTCTGTATTTCTCTATGATACGTTGCATCCCGTTCCCATGCTCAGTTTTGCAGTCAGATATCTGCAGACCACTGCGGGCATTGTCATAACGGCGAGTCACAACCCATCTAAATACAATGGATATAAAGTATATTGGCGTGATGGGGGGCAGGTGACCCCTCCCCATGATTTCAGCATTGCAGAGCGGGCCAATTCGGTGAAATTCGAGAACATCAAGGAAATCACTGAGCAGAGTGCACGGTCAAAGGGCCTTTTGGTTCCCGTTCCCGATAAGGTCGACCAAGCCTATTATCACATGGCGCTTGCAAGCCTGAGACGCCCTTCCTTGGTTCAGAACAGCCCCATCACGGTTGCCTATACTCCGCTTCATGGTACCGGAAACGTTCCGGTGAGGCATCTGCTGGATCAGGTCGGAATCAGATGTGTGGTCGTCCCTGAACAGGAAATGCCTGATGGGAATTTCCCAACCGTTGTTCTTCCCAACCCTGAAAGTGCACAAGCTATGGAAAGAGTCCTCTCCCTTGCAAAATCGGAGAAAGCAGACATTGTCTTGGGTACTGATCCTGATGCTGACCGTTTGGGCATCGCCATTCCTCTCACCAAGCAGAAGGATACCTATCGTTTGCTGAGTGGAAACCAGATAGCTACCTTGTTATGCGACTATTTGATCAACACCGCCACAGAACTTGGGTTGAATTCCAAGAAACCTTTGTGTGTAAAAAGTCTGGTGACTACTGATTTGGTGAAGAGAATAACTGAAGCCCATGGGGGCACCTGCAAGGATGTGCTTACTGGATTCAAGTATATCGCAGAACAGATTGCCGACTTGGAAGGAGAGAGGGGAGAACTTGAGTATTTTCTCTTCGGTTGTGAAGAAAGCTATGGGTATCTTACCGTTCCACAGGTTCGCGATAAAGACGCGGTAAGCTCTGCTCTCGCAGCAGTGGAGATGATGTGTTACTATGCTGAACAAGGACTTACACTCCAAGAACGTCTTGATGCAATCTATCAGGAGTATGGATATAGCACAGAAGCTGTATTTTCTCGTGACTACGAGGGAGCCGCAGGTAAAGAAAAAATGGCTTCGATCATGGCGAACCTGCGTAACTTGAAACAGGGCGATCAACTTGGGGGAAAAGTCATAGCTTCCATCAGTGATTTGCTTTCAGGCAAGGAAACTGGATTTCCTTCTTCTGATGTATTGATTTTGTATTTTGAGACTGGCGAAAAGTTGGTGGTTCGTCCTAGTGGAACTGAACCAAAAATCAAATACTATCTCTTTGTTACTGCGCAGAAAGGGGGTAGGAAAGAGTTGGAAGAAAAGCTTCCAGATCTTATTGAATCATTCAAGGTGGCTTTATAAATGATTACCTGTTATGCATTGCTTAGAAAGGGTGAAAGAAACCTGTATCTCAGTCCATATCTCCAGACTGAAAAAACCTCGCTTTGGGATCCAGAAGAAGCTGTTGTTTTGAAAAGCAGTGGTATGCTGACCAAATCTCAGAAAGATGAGGCTTCGTATGCCCTGTATGCTGCAATAGACTTTTCAGTGGACCGTTGGATCCAAGACAAGCAATATGTTCCTCGCTTGTTGGTTTCCTCTTTGGTTTTCATGGTCGTCTATTTCTTCATGTCATTGGTCATCAGAGATCCCATACCTATGGTTGATGAACTGCTCATCAGTTCTGGACTGACCATCTTCAGTTGGATTGCCCTTGCTAAGCGCGATACACGTTCTTCTTTGGCCATCAAACGCCGGTATGAATTGAAAGCTTCTGCAGGCAGTCCTGATTTTTTGCAGGACGAAGGACTTTTTGCCTTGGAATCCTATCTTGAAGACTCATCTCAGCTTGATAGGCTTGACCTTTGCAATTCGCTTTGTCTTTCCTCAAAGGATCCTCTTGCACCACTTTCGTATGAACAGGCACCACCATGGGTGGAAGAAGTGTTGCTTTTACTGGAACTTCATATGAAGGTCAATCAAAAATTTCTCTATCGTTATTATAAAAAAGTTTGCTCTCTTCGTGAAGGAAAGCGGGCAAGTTCCAAGCTGTCGGCCCGATTGTTCCACCTCTCCATGCAACAAAAACTTGATATTCCCCAGTTATCTCTTTGTGTGGCATTACGTGAACAGATGAGCTGAAGCAATTTGATACACTAATCTTCTCACTCTATATGCGGGGTTCATGGTACGTACGTTTTGGGATCATCACTGTGGTCCCTGTATTTTTTTATACCGCCACCGGCGCTTCCTTTCTCTTGGACTTTCCGATTTTCTTTGTTTTAGGAGAGTTCTTTCTCGCTTTCCTCTGGTTTCAGATATGTCCTCATCTCAAAAAAACCATTCTTATACTCAGTACTGCACTCGTTCTCTTTTATATGGTTTTTAGTTGGGCAAGCCAGAACAACCGTGTGGGGTTTGCCTTTGCACAAGATCGGATTGTTTCTTTGGGTGGCAAATTGGTCGAGGATTCCCTTCTCAGCAGAAGTGGTTACCAATTGCTTAGGGTCTCTCTTGTTGATTGCGCTACGAATGATGGAGCTGCAGGGAGCGCCAAAGGGGTGGTTTCCCTGCTTAGTGAAGTAGGTGAGGTGCTTGTAAGTGGAAGCAGCATAGTATGTAGTGGTTCGTTTTCTGACGACGGCACGCTATTTTTTGCTGAGAAACTTCAAGTAACCGACATCCCTGCTTTTGCTCTGTTGCGAAGACGGGTACTTCACCATTTGGAACTCCGATTCCATGCAATATTCCCTCATGAAGAGAGTAGGGCTCTTGCAATGATGCTACTCTTGGGAAGAAGCAGCGATGATGCTTTTTCTTTGAAGGATTTGAGTCTTTCCAGTGGGTGTGCTCATATTCTCGCGCTTTCTGGGATGCATCTCCAATTTTTCCTATCTCTTTCCAGTATCGTCTGCATGCATCTTTTTTCCAAGCGTAAGGGAAGGTATATCGCTTTGGTTGTTCCCTTGCTGTTTGTCTTGCTTGCCGGTCCCAAACCATCCCTTGTCCGGGCGATGGGGATGTACCTTTGCTCACTGTTTTTATGGAAAGGGTCGTCACACTCATACTATGCCTATGCTTGTACTGCATTAGTGCAGACATTGCTTTTCCCTGAAAGTCTTTCAAGTGCAGGGTGTCTGTTCAGTTATGCTGCCTATGGAGGCTTGCTGTGTGCCAATTTCATAAACCTATATCGGCCGAAAAGTATCAATGCACTGTTTGTATCGCTGTTTGCAGTGCTGTTTACCGCGCCGGCTTCTCTTCTCATGACAGGAACCTGGCAAATAGCAGGCATATTCATAGCTCCATTGGCTTCACTGCTTATATTCTGGGCGATGGCTCTTTCCTTGCTTGCCCTCTTGTTTGGCTCGACCTTTGCCATTGGGGTCGAATTGCTTTATCATGTGTTATTGAGCATACTGGAAATCGGCTCTCGTTGTTTTGGGGGTGGGTTCTCTTGGACTGGCTACTTGGTCTATCTGCTTGTTGTGTTGACCTGTCTTGCAACTATTGGATATGCTGAACGCGTTTTGCATAGAAGAAGGAGAAACTCTTATGAGTTGGAAGTTCGCGTACGATTCACCGACAGCAATAACCAAACTGCTTGAGGTACATGGTTTGTCGATGAGCAAGAAGTTCGGCCAGAACTTTCTCTTATCCAGACAAGTCAGAGAGCATATTGTTGATGAAATGAAGATTGATGATTCCATGAAGGTATGGGAAATCGGTCCCGGCATTGGTTCATTGACCGCCCATCTTTTGGAAGCAGGTTGTATGGTTACTGCCTTTGAAATCGACCATGGATTCTGTAGGATTCTTTCCGATGAAGCCTTTGGGGATGATGAGAACTTTCGTCTCATTGAAGGGGACGCATTGAAAACCTGGGAGAAGCTCTTCAAAGTGGAAGGGACTCCTGATAGGATTTGCGGCAACCTCCCGTATAATGTAGGTTCTGTTTGTATCGCCAAGCTGATCGAAGGCAAATGTCTTCCCCAAAAAATGGTATACACGCTTCAAAAAGAGGTTGCAGATAGACTTTGTGCACAACCTGGTGACAAGGAATGGTCTTCCTTCACGTTGCTTGCCCAGATGGATTATGTGGTTAAATCAGCTTTTTCTATAAATAGTGGTGCTTTTTACCCGGTTCCCAACGTGACCAGCAGTGTCATCACCATGGACAAAAGGGAAAAACCCTTGGTGGATCCATCTCTTCGGGATTTGTTTCTGATGGTGATCAGAGACCTGTTTGCCCAGAGAAGAAAGACGGTGAAAAACAATCTTCTCAGTGGAAAAACTGGGGCGATCATTGGAAAACTAGGGGTTGATGATGTACTGGAATCCAGTGGAGTCTTGCCTGGCAAACGTGCCGAGCAACTTGATTGGGCACAGTTCATCGCCATCAGTGAAGCTATTTCCAACTATCGAGCCAAGAACCTTTCAGATAACTGAACAAGCAGATGATGCCTCTGAGCATCAAATCGCTCATCATTGCAATCCACACTCCCTGCAACCCAAGATTTGTCGTATGAAGCAGAATCCAAGCCAAAGGGAGGCGGAGAAGCCACATCCCTGCCAAAGAAATAAGGAAGGGGCCTTTCGTATGTCCAGAGCCTCTCATGACCCCGAATACCAACATGGAAAGTCCAAATGCCGGTTCAGCGAACGCTTCGATTCGCAGTACTTTGGTTCCGATGAGAATCACTTGCGCATCTTGGGTGAAAAAGCCCATCAACTGAGGGGCGAAGACATAGAGGATCACTCCCATGAAACTCATAAGCAACGTACCGAGTATGGTGCAGCTGTCTGCATAGCGTTTAGCCAATGCTTTGTCTTCATGTCCTAAGGATTGGGCTACCAAGGTTGTTGCCGCAGTTGAAAAACCCGAAGGAGGAAGATAGGTGATGGATTCTGCAGTATTGGCCAGGTAATGGGCGGCGAGGGCTGTCGTTCCCAGGGTGCTCACCATTTTGGTGAAGAAAATCTGTCCAAAGGATAGCGTTGAACGCTCTAGTGCTACAGGAATACCCAGACGCATTGCTTGGTTTTGGATCTGTCTGTCGAACCTCCAGTTTCCTTGCAAGGTGATATGGATGGAATTGTGTCCCTTGAAGAGTGACAACAGCAACAAGATGGCGGTAAGGCTGCAGGAGATGCTTGTCGCAATGGCAGCTCCTTTCACCCCGAGTCCCAAAGCGGGGAGCGTGAAGGAACCTAGTTTCACGATGGGGAAAATGAAAAAGAGGTTCAGCAGTATGTTTGCCAGGTTGTTGAAACCATTGAGATAGAGAGGAGTCTTGGAATCCCCACTGCAACGAAACAGGGTGCTGATGGTGATCATCATCAAATTCGGCATATACCCCAGTGCAATGTAGGTCATGTACTCTGTGGATAAGGTTCGTACCGTCGCTTCTGCACCAATCCAATAAGGTAGGTATCGTGCGATGATGGTGAAAAGAAAGGTAAGAAGTAAGCCATACACCACAGCTGATCCCAAGGCTTGTCTGATGACGAGTTGCGAGCGGTCTCTCTTTCCCGCCCCTAGGTTTCTTGCCATTAAAACCGAGAAACCGATGGCGATGGCATTCATCCAACCATTCACCAGGTAGATGGTGGAGTTCGTCACCGATATTGCAGCAGTTGCTTCAGCTCCCAAAGATCCGACCATGGCCGAGTCGACATACGTTACGGTCACCTGGAGGATTTGTTCTAAAATGGTAGGCCATGCCAAAGCCCAGATGATATGTCTTGTTGGAATTGAAGTATCCAACAAATTGAGGGGAGTCTTCATTGCTGACATGCACGTTGTTTCCTTGAAAATTGAGACTGAATGGGGCAAGACAAGAGAAAAACGGGACCGCACGCGGCCCCGTTGGGTAATGAAAATCGAGAAGAGAACTACATGGAAGCTGATTGCGCGAGGGTGATGGATGAGGTGACGACAATATCGTCGACTGAACAGCCTCGGGAGAGATCACTGACAGGTTTTGCAAATCCCTGGAGGATAGGTCCATACGCTTCAGCTCCAGCAAGTCTCTGTACCAACTTGTATCCAATGTTTCCAGCCTGGAGGTCGGGGAAAATGAGGGTGTTGGCTTGACCGGCTACAGGTGAACCGGCTGCCTTGCTCTTTGCAACGCTGCCAATGATGGCGGCATCAAGTTGCAATTCACCATCTACGCAAAGATCAGGCAGTTTTTGCTGGATGAGTTTGGTGGCATTGACCACTTTATCAACCAAATCGCCCTTGGCAGACCCCTTGGAAGAGTAAGAGAGCATCGCTACCTTTGGCTCTGCACCGAGGAATGTCTTGCAAGAGAGTGCTGATGCTTCAGCAATCTCAGCTAATTGTTCTGCGGTTGGGTTGGGGATAGTGGCACAGTCGGCGAAAATGAACGATCCATTGGCGCCAAGATCCGTCTTGTCGGTGGCCATTACAAAGCAAGAGGAAGCATACTTGATGCCGGGCTTGCACTTGATGATGTTGAAAGCAGCAAGCAGTACATTACCGGTGGTGTTTTCAGCTCCTGCTACCATGGCATCGGCTTTGTTGAGGTGGACCATCATGGCTCCCCATCGCAAAGGCTCGATGATGCTGTCAAAGGCTTCTTCTTCACTCATGCCCTTGTGCTTGCGCAATTCGTAATACTCATGGGCGAATGCTTTTCTGTCGGCATTCGTAGTGGGGTCTTCGACAATGATGCCCTCGAGGGAAACGTTGATTGAGGCTGCTGCTGCTGATACAGCATCATTCGGGCCTACCAAGGTAACGGTTTTGGCAATTTTCTCATCAATAATCTTACGTGCTGCCTGGATGGTCCTTAATTCGGTTCCTTCTGCAAGCACGAGATTTTTGTTGGCCGCAATAGCTTGGGCCTTCATTTTTTCTGCAAACGTCATGGTTCTGCTCCTTGACTGGAAATGGTTTTTTTCCCTCATAGGATACCACGATTGCACATCTTGGGAAAGTAGAAGGGAAAAGAGAAAAACCGATGCCTAATCACTCTATATTTGTAGGGTTGGGTATGATATCTTCACATCCATGGGTATTCGAAATTTGCAGATAGCCATGCTTGTCGTGGCGGCTTTTGGCTCGAACCTTTTTGGAGGATTGAGCTCTGAGATTCAAGAGACATGTTCTCTGTCTCTGTCTCAGATGAGCAACATCATGAGTCTCAGCCAAGCAGCAAATCTGATTTCCTTTCTTCTGCTTCCCCTTCTTGTCAGGCAATTCGGGCCCTATCCCCTGATGATATTTGGAATTGTCGGATCAGGTCTGGGACTGCTTGGTATGGGAATGTCCCGCACCGCATATGTATTTGGGTTTGCTTTCCTATTCAATACCTTGATGGGGTATTTCTATTCGACCAGCAACTTTACCGTGTTGGTGCGTTCTGATCCAAAAAAAATTCGGACAACTGTCCCTTTGGCTCATCTGACTTGGAGTTTGGCGAGTGTAGCCTCCGGTTTTTATATATCGCTGATAAAAGATGACCATTGGTATCGTGGTTACTATCAGATTGCCTTTGTGTATGCTGTCATGGTTGTGTTGTTTCTTTTCTCTGCTTCTCGTGCAAAGAAAATTCCCCAGATGTTTTCAGATACCTCAGAAAGAAAACCCTTCATCCATAGTTTTTCTTTATTGAAAACAAAAAACTTCCGGCTCTTTTTCTTATATCTCATTCTATTTAATGCCGTCGAGTATTGCTGTACGGTCTATACGTTGCTGTTTCTGCAGAAAAATCTTGGTGCGAGTGCAAAGCAGATAGGGCTTGCTCTTTCCTTGATGTATCTTGGTAGTACCTTGAGTAGGGTCTTTGTCATTCCCATCGTAAGGAAGAGCGGCACGCCTTTTCCTTTGTTGCAGCTATTGTCAGCTCTCTCGGTGTTCTCAATCTTGGCACTTTCTTTGGGAAGTTCGCTTATCGTAGCTTTTTCAGCAATGGTGGTGATTGGTTTTTCTTTTGGGGCACTCAATCCTGCAAGTCAAATCGTAGAGATCATGTGTTGGCCGCAGGAGATGGACCAGATCGCCAATCTGCATTCGATCAGCATGGTATTGGGCAGAATGGTGTTGCCCTCGTTATTCGGTGTGGTCTCTTTGTATTTTTCCCTCCAAGGGGGTCTGGTCTTTCTTTCTCTCTGCATGATATTTGCCAGCTTCTTTTTGTTTCTCTTTAAACGTTTGCAATCAAGTTATTGCTAGCAAGGAACATTTTCGGTACAATGCGCGCAATGAATACTAATGTAACGATCGGTGTATACGGCCTTGGCCGTTTTGGCTCCTTCTGGGCACGGGAACTCGTAAAACATGGTTTTAGGGTGATTGGGTATGGAAGAAGCGCACAACATGCCCCCGAAGGGGTGATATTGGGAACTGAAGACGAGGTGCTTGCCACCGATGTCCTCTTTTTCTGTGTTTCCATCAGTGCATTCTCTCAGGTTTTGGAGAGTACATCCTCACGTATAACTCCTTCAACCTTGGTGATGGATACGTGTTCCGTGAAAATCTATCCTGCCAAACTCATGAAACAAAAGCTTTCACCCTTGGTGAACTGCATAGCAACCCACCCGATGTTTGGACCTGATTCTGGAAAATTCAGTACTGAAGGCCTTCCCATGGTTCTTTGCCCTGTGAATTGTTCACAAGAACTTTTTCAAGAATGGGTGGAAGAGTTTTCCAAATGGAAGCTGCATGTTTTGCAGATGAGCTGTGAACAACATGACAGGGAAGCTGCTTGGTCGCAGGGAATCACCCACTTCGTAGGAAGAACTCTTTCCGAGTTGTCCCTCGGGGAGACCCAACTTGCAACTACAGGATATCGTACCTTGATGTCCATTGTGGAGCAGACCTGCAATGACCCCTTGCAATTGTTTTATGATTTGCAGCGATATAATCCCTATGCGAAGCAGATGCGCATGGGTTTGAAGGGAGCTCTCGATACGGTGATGCAGGCCCTTAAGGATCAGGAGAAAGTTCAGTGAACGTTTGTGTGTATACCTTGGGTTGCCGACTCAATCAATGTGAGAGCGAGGCTATCGCAGACTCGTTTGCCAAGGAAGGTTTTACGATAGTGGGAGAAGAGACTCCTGCTCAATTATATGTAGTGAATACCTGTACTGTGACCAGTAAGGCTGAGCAGAAGGCTCGAAGGATGATTCGAAAATTTGCATCTGTCGGGGTGACGCTTGCCACAGGTTGTTACGCTCAGGTCAATGCTGACGAATTGCAGTCTCTTTCTGAAAACGTCATTGTAGTGCCATTGGAGAAAAAAGCGCATCTCCTCAAGCTCGCCGCCCATGTGAAAGCCTCGCTCGTTGCCGGGTTTGATCTTAGACAAGGGTGTCTTTCCTTCAGCGATGGAAAGGCTTCTGTGTTCGATTATGATGCAACATCCTTTTCCTATCACAGCAGGGCATATCTCAAGGTTCAAGATGGTTGTGACAATGAGTGTGCGTATTGTAGGGTGCATATTGCTCGAGGTAAGGCTGTTTCTCTCGATAGCGCAAGTGTAGTGGAACGTGCCCTGGCTCTTGAGAATGCTGGGTTCTCTGAAATCATGCTTACCGGGGTGAATCTTACCATGTACGATCATCAAGGAGCTGGTTTGGGAGGTTTGCTTGAAAAGGTGCTTGCCAAACTGGGGCCGGATATCCGCCTTCGCTTGAGCTCATTGGAACCTGACCACATCGATGACAGGCTTTTGGATGTGCTTGGTGATCCTCGCATGCAACCTCACTTTCACATTCCTGTACAGAGTGCCAGCAATACGGTGCTTCAACGGGTAAACCGTCACTATGACATACACCAGCTTTCAGCTATCCTCGATAGGCTTCGAATTGCCAAGGACGACCCTTTCATAGCAGGTGATGTCATAACAGGTCTTCCCGGTGAAGGGGATGAAGAATTTGAAGAGACCTATCGATATTTTTCTGAACAGAAATTTGCACAGATGCATGTATTTCCCTTCTCGCCGCGTCCTGACACCCCGCTTTTCAAGGCAACGGACAGGGTCTGTGAGAGCATCCGTGACGAACGGGCATTACGACTTAGGAATCTTTCCACCTCTCTGCACCAAGAGTACCTGATGCGTCAAAGCAACAAGCCCACTGAGGTTGTATTGCAGAATCGCAAGGGTGGATATTGGTATGGGCTGAGTGGAAACTACATTGAAGTGAAGGTGCTTGATGCGCCTGCTTTTGCGAAGGAAGGTATGTTATTGAAAGCTACATTTTCTTTGATTGATACAGAGACCACCAAACCGGTGGTGTCCTGCCATGCATAAGCTTTTTGAGACGGAAAGGCTGAATGCCTTCATCATGGACGACACGGGAGCCAAGCAGCTGCTTGCATATGAGATGGAAAACAAAGAGGCCTTCGCCCAGTTTTCCATAGCCCACAAGGACAGTCATTACACCTTGGCGAATTTTCTCAACATCTGTGAGAAACAGGCCCTGTTGTATGAACAGAGGCGCAAGTTGCCTCTTGTCTTTGTGAAGAAAAACAGTTGGCCGATCATTGCAACCGTGAGCCTGAATGAAATCGTGTATGGAGCGTTTCGTTCTTCCTTCATTGGGTACAGCGTGGGAAAGGCCCATCAGAGGCAGGGGTATGCCACCGAAGCGGTGAAGGCCACCATCGAATATGCCTTCCAGACGATGTTGTTGCATCGCATCGAAGCCAACATCATGCCGAAGAACATACCGAGCCTGTCTTTCATCACCACGTTGGGATTTGTCAATGAAGGGCTGTCAAAAAACTATCTCTATATCGATGGAAAATGGGAGGACCACTATAACATGGTCCTCATCAACGAACATCTGGATATGAAAAAGGTACGCTAGTTCTTTCTCAACGTCAGGTCTCTGAAGGAAGTCTTTGGTTCCTGGATTACCACCATGGTGGAGGCTGGAACATTCTCCTTGATCCATACGTTTGAGCCGATCACCGCATCGTGTCCAATGGTGATATCCCCGAGGATGGTTGCATTGGAGTAAATGGTCACATTGTCCTCAAGGGTGGGGTGGCGTTTGGTGCCCCTGATGAGCGCTCCACATGCATCCTTGGGAAAGCTGAGGGCTCCAAGGGTGACTCCTTGGTAGAGCTTGACGTTTTTACCGATGATCGTGGTTTCTCCTATTACCGTACCTGTACCGTGGTCGATGAAGAAAGACTCTCCGATTTGGGCTCCAGGATGTATGTCGATTCCGGTTTCCTTGTGCGCATACTCATTGAACATGCGGGGTAGAAACGGGATGTCCATCAAAAACAGTTCATGGGCGATACGATGAATGGTCAAGGTCTTGATGCAAGGGTATGACAGGATGACTTCACGGACCGTCCGTGCTGCCGGGTCTCCATTGAAGCCTGCCTTTGCATCCAATTTGAGACTCCTTCGAATCTGAGGAAGCTTGGAACAGAGGACCTGGACCGCTTGGTCGGCCTTTTCCAATAACGCGGATTCTTCAAGGAGCGGAGACTCGTATTTATATGATAAGAATATTTGAGCTTTGAGCATTGAACAGACTTTGTTCATCTGCAACAAGAGGATGTCCTCAAGGCTCAGATCGATTTTATCCCGTCCACACCGTCCAGGGAACATCAGCTCAAGAAATTCATTCGCTATCTCTGCGATGACTGCCATCTGGGGGAGTTGCTTCATACCATGAAAATTTGTGTTCCCACTGATTCTGTCGAACGTTTCCAGAAAGGAGGGGAGGAAGGCTGAAGCCTCAAAGGTTTGTTCTTTGCATTGTTTCATGGCATTACCTTACGGCGATTTTCACGTTCTATTCAAGAGTTGAACCAAGTTTTCCTTCCTTGTTTTCAAGAAGCATGAATTGTCTGACTCTTGATCCGAAACCCCTTGCAAGATTCACTGCAACAATGAGTTTGACGCCATCTCCAATGAGAAACGGCAACATCCCCACGTTGATTGCTGTTTGCCAACTCAAGGATCTGTTGTATTTCAGAAAAGGGACTCCAATAAGATAGATCACCAGCGTAGCAAGCAGGCCGAAAAAGATGCAGGCCAAGGTGTACGTGCGTTTGCTTTCCGTCTTATTGCCGATGTTTCCTGCAATACCTGCAATGAAGGCAGCAGGAAGCAGTGCGATGATGAATCCTCCTGTAGGTCCTAAAAGGACCCCCAGTCCGCCTCCGGCAGTGAACACCGGAAGCCCGATTGCGCCGAGAAGCAGATAGATGGCCGTACTGGCTACTCCTACAGCAGTCCCTCCAAGCAGGGATGCGGTGATGACGAACATCGTTTGTAAGGTGATGGGGACCGGGGGAAGGGGGAAGCGGATGTAGGCTCCTACGATGATGAGGGAACAGAAGAGTGCGATAATGATGATTTTTCTTGTATTCATGTCCATGAGCCTAGCAGGTCTGTATTGGATTGTAAACTTGATTTAGGTTGACAATCTGGTGTATGCTCATGTTCATGAATACTGCATCGACGATTCTTGCCTATTTGGGCGAACATCCTGATACCTATGTTTCGGGGCAGACGTTGGCTGACGAACTGAAAATCAGTCGGAGTGCTGTCTGGAAAGCCGTTGAACATCTCAGAGATGAAGGTCATCTGATAGACGCCATCACCAACAAAGGGTATTGCCTCATGAGAACATCAGAACTTCTTGATAAGAAAAAACTTGAGCTGTTGCTCCCTTTTCTTCCCATACACCTGTTCGATACGCTTGATTCTACGAACAGCTATGCCAAGCAACTTGGAAATGAAGCACCCGCCTTGGTGCTTGCTTCTTCCCAAAGTGGGGGAAGAGGGCGACTTGGTCGAACCTTTGTCAGCCCCAAAGGGGGTATTTACCTGAGTCTGGCGCTTCATCCCACCTGCAAGATGGAAGATGCTCCTCTCATCACCTCTGCTGCCTCTGTTGCCGTTGCCGAGGCGATCGAGGAGGTTTGTTCCTTGTCGTGCGGCATCAAGTGGGTGAATGATCTTTTTTTAGGAAACAAGAAAGTATGTGGAATCCTCACAGAAGGTGTGTTGGATGTCGAGACGGGGTCGCTTTCTTCTCTGGTGGTGGGTATAGGCATCAACTTTGCAACTGCACAGAAGGCATTTGAATCCTCGGTTCGTAATCTGGTCACTTCCTTATATGATGGTCAAGAGAACATACCTGATCACGTCGATGCTTCGGTTCTGGTATCCTCGGTGGTCAAGAAGCTCCTTGCTTACCATGAGACGCTTTCTGATCATTCCTTTCTCCCTGAGTATCGTAGACGTTCGATCGTGGTGGGAAAACAGGTGATGGTTATCCAACAGAGGAAACAGGAACAGGCGCTGGTGTTGGGTATCGATGACCAGGCTCATCTGCAGGTTCGCTTCAAGGATGGAAGAGAGGAAACGCTCTTTTCAGGTGAAATCAGCATCCGTCTTGAAGTCTGAGTTTGGTTTATAGTATAGTTTGACCTACTTGTAATATAAGGAAAACAATATGTTAGCTAAGGTACGAATGGTATGGAAGGCTCTTATAGAGGAGCAACTTGGAATATATGCACGTTCAGTTTTGGGTGAGGAAGTAGCTCTTCCTCCTCTTTCTGTTCAGACTCCCCCGAAACCAGAACTGGGAGATCTTGCGTTTCCCCTCTTTGCCTATGCAAAAACTTTGAAAATCGCTCCACCTAAGCTGGCAGCAGAACTTAAGTCCCTTTTAGAGAAACGTGAAGACCGTCCGCTTGGAGATTTATTGGTTGCCGGTCCTTATCTGAATGTAAGAATCGATATGTCATCTTTGGCTACCGATCTGTGCAAGGAGATAGCTGAAAAGGGTACATCCTATGGAGAGAATGATTCTCTCAGTGGCAAGCGGGTGACCGTTGAATTCAGCTGCCCCAACACCAATAAGCCCCTGCATCTTGGGCACATGCGAAATGATAGCCTCGGGGAAAGTCTCTCAGCTATCCTCAAAGCCAACGGTGCGCTTGTTCGAAAGGTGAATCTCATCAACAATCGTGGAGTGCATATCTGCAAGTCCATGCTTGCGTATCAGAAGTTTGGCAATGGGGAAACCCCTGCTTCCACGAACATGAAGGGAGATCACTTTGTTGGCAAGTACTACGTACGTTTTGCCAACTGGGCGAAAGAGGATCCCACTGCTGAAGAGCAGGCCCAGATGATGCTCCAGAAATGGGAAGAAGGCGAAAGTGAAGTCATCAAACTCTGGGAGATGATGAACAAATGGACGCTTGATGGACTTGCTGAAAGTTATCAGAAGATGGGCATCAGTTTTGATGCATACTACTACGAATCACAGACCTACAAATTTGGTAAGGACGAAATTCTCAAGGGACTTGAGGATGGCGTTTTCTATCGTGAAGAGGATGGGTCTGTTTGGGTTGACCTGGAAAGCATCAAATTGGATAAGAAGGTGCTTTTACGAAAAGACGGAACCAGTCTGTACATGACACAAGATGTAGGCACTGCCATCATGCGTCATAAGGATTGGCCGTTTGATTCTCTTGTGTATGTAGTGGCCAGTGAGCAGCAGTATCACTTCAAGGTGTTGTTCTATGTCCTTCAGCAGCTTGGGTATGATTGGGCGAAGGACCTTCACCATCTATCCTATGGAATGGTGAACCTTCCAGAAGGGAAGATGAAGAGTCGTGAAGGAACGGTTGTCGATGCCGACGAGTTGGTTTCCACCCTTACCGAGCTTGCAGCTGCAGAGATACACGTAAAGCAACGGGAAGCGTTGGTGGGCGATGTTGAAAAGACTTCTGCAAGCATTGCCTTGGGTGCCTTGAACTATTATCTGCTGCAGGTGACTCCTACCAAGGATATGATCTTCAACCCAGCTGAGTCCATCTCTTTCAATGGCAATACCGGTCCGTATCTTCAGTACATGGGAGCAAGGATTTGCAGCATGCTTGCCAAGTATGAACAAGAAGGTGGGGATAGTGAGGGCATTGGGTTTGACAGCAGTCTGCTTACCCTTGGCGATGAGCGGTCCTTGATCAAACAGCTTGCCTTGTATCCCGAGGTGGTGGCAAAAGCCGGTGAGGATTTTGATCCTTCTGAACTTTGTACCTATCTGTATGAGCTTTCAAGACTCTTTTCCAAGTGGTACCATGACAATCCTGTGCTCAAGGCAGGAAACAAGCAGCTGGTGCGCTCCAGGATCGAGTTGTCAAGAATGGTGCTCCAGGTATTGAAGAATGCGTTCGCTTTGGTGGGTATTCCCTTCCTTGAGGCCATGTAGATTCAAACTCCGTTGTAGAGTGCACAGAATTTTGTAATGAAACGTTCTTCCTGCCAAGGGATGTCGGGATCTTTTCCGATCATCACCTTGGTGAGGAAGTTCTGTACTGTGGCGCTGAAGGTCAGTACCGCAAGATCCAGTTCTTCGATGTTCAGCCTTCTAGAGTCAGAGAGTTCCTCAAGGAGGATTCTACTCTGTCCTTCAAACATTTCAGAAAGCGTTCTGCTGATGGCTCCCGCTTCAGGGTGTGTGAGCTTCTCTGATTCAATGATTCGATAAAACCAATTCAAAGGCTCAGTGGTATACACTTCATGCCAGTGGTCCATCGCCCTGAAGAGTACTTCAGTGGCAGTTCCCGACAGCGAGATGGTTACCTGTTGGGAGAACGCGAGTTGCGTGCAGTAAGAGAAAAGTTCTTTGATCATGGTTTCTCGGCTGGCAAAATGGTGAAAGACCGAAGATTTGGTAATGCCGTTTTCACTGGCAAGATCTGAAATCGATACTCGATCCAACCCTTTTTCAGAGGCCATTTTCAGAAGTGAATGAATGAGGTTTTGTTTTGTTGCTGTTCTATGCATACTCAATAGTAACCTATCGGTCGGTAGGTTTTCAAGTGCTTTTTCTTTGTTTTTCAATCAATTACTTAAAAAACGGGTTGAAAGTAGGTTTTGATTCATGCTATACAAATGGGGACAAACTAAATGTAAGGATGAATATCGACATGTACGCACTTGTAGAGATTCTCGGAAAGCAGTACAAAGCAGTCGAAGGCGAAACCGTCCGAGTTGATTATATCAGCAAGGAAGTGGCAGGCGCTTCGCTCGAGTACAATACTGTTCTCGCCATTGTGGATGAGAACAATGCAAAGTTTGGCACCCCCTATGTAGCAGATGCGAAAGTCAAAGCGACTCTCGTTGAGGACGTCAAGGGTGACAAGATCAGAGTGTTCAAGAAAGAACGCCGCAAAGGTTATACCAAGACTCAGGGTCATCGTCAGCGGTATACACTGATCTCCATTGATCAGATCATCGCATAAGGAGGAAGAAAAATGGCACATAAGAAAGGTGGCGGAAGCTCCCGCAATGGTCGTGATTCCAACTCCCAGCGTTTGGGTGTGAAACGTTTCGGAGGTCAGCTGGTCAAGGCTGGTGAAATCATTATTCGTCAGCATGGAACTAAGTTCCACCCCGGCGAAAACGCAGGTCTGGGTTCTGATTATACCATTTTTGCAAAGGCTGCCGGTACTGTATTGTTCCACACCAGGAACAACCGGAAGTACATCAGCATCGTAACTGAGTAGAACTTTTCTACCGAAATTGGCCTTTGGCCAGAGAAAACGAACGCATGTTTGGATTTTCAGACGAGACTTATATCGATGTTGCCTCCGGAAACGGGGGCAACGGTTGTGTTTCCTTCCGCAGGGAAAAATACATTCCCAAGGGTGGACCGGACGGCGGTGATGGCGGCCGTGGCGGCGATGTGGTGTTTGTTGTAAAAAACAACCTCAGAACACTTGGCCATTTGAAAATGGTACGCAATTATCGTGCCGAAAACGGTAAGAACGGCTCCGGAGCCAAGTGCTACGGACGCGATGGCGTGAATATCGAAATCCCTGTTCCTCCAGGCACTGTCATTAAAGATGCCCAGACTGGAGAGATAATCAAGGACCTTACGGGTCTTGATCGCTGGGTTTTCTTGACTGGTGGTCGTGGTGGACAAGGCAATTTCCATTTCAAATCTTCTACCAGACAATCCCCCCGTTTTGCCCAGACAGGCGAAAAGGGTACTGAGATGCGTGTCGGTGTCGAGCTTTTGGTTATTGCAGATATTGGATTCGTCGGTTTTCCCAATGCAGGGAAATCTTCGTTGCTCAACATTCTGACCAATGCCCGCACAAAAGTAGCAGGGTATCCTTTCACTACCAAAATCCCCCAATTGGGAATGTTCCGCTACGGTGATCATGATATTGTCCTTGCAGACATTCCAGGACTCATCGAAGGAGCCAGCAATGGAGCGGGGATGGGTATCAAGTTCCTTCGACATATCAGTCGAACCACTGGATTGGCATTTCTCATTGACTTGAGTGATGATCGATATCTTGATGCCTATGATGTTCTTTGTCAGGAGCTGGAGGCTTTTGAACCTTTGCTTTTGGAGAAGAAACAAGTTATCATTGGAACCAAGCTTGATGAGCCGGGAACCAAAGAACGACTTGTCGAGTTACAGGCAAAGTACCCCGAAAAAGAAGTGTTGGGTCTTTGTGTGTATTATGACGAGGGCGTCGAAGAGGTGAAACAGGCTTTTATCAAGATGGTCGGGGATGCAGAGAACCCAGCCCTTCAAGCGATCAGAGAGAGTACCGGTGGTGGTTTTACCACTAGCGTCGATCTTGATGCTGAATATCCTGATGAACCCTTCGATTTGTAAGGGGGATGGATGTGGCTACCTCAGTTATGACAGCCATGTTTGGAGGAAGTTTTGATCCTGTTCATTTAGGTCATCTTCATTTGGTGCATACGGTGGTTCAGACCATGAACTATCGTAGGTTCATTTTCATTCCCGTTGCTCAAAATAATTTCAAACGGAGTGCACGCTTGGCAGAAGCCCATCATCGGCTTGCCATGCTGCAACTCAGTTTTGAAGCCTATGAGAGACTGTATCCTGAAGATCCTCCTTTGGAACTGGTCACTGACGCTTGTGAAATAGAACGTGGTGGCGTCTCTTATACTTATGACACGGTCAAGCATCTTTACTTACAGTACAGCGTCAAAGGCCGTATCGGTTTGGTGATGGGGGATGACCTTCTTGGCGATCTTCCCCGATGGCATGAATATGAAGCACTCAAGGAGCTGGTTTCTTTTGTTGTTATCCGTAGAAAACCAGAATCAGCGGTTTTTTCAGATTTGGCAGTTGATCTTGAGTATATTGACAATACAGTGTATGAAGATTCTTCTACAGCCATTCGAAAAGCCTGTTCTGTTTTACAAGGAGATGAACGCTTGTCTCCTTCAATCCGCGCTCTGATGTGTGAGGAGGTTGCTGACTATGTTCAGCAGTACAAGTTATACCGAACTTGAGGAATTCCTTCGTACACAGATGAGTGAGAAGCGCTTTCTTCACAGCAAAAAAACAGCCGAAACGTGCGTCACCCTTGCAGAACAATTTCATGAAGACCTTTCACCCTCGTTGTGTTACCTCTGTGGGTTGGTTCATGACTTGGTAAGGGAGTGGAGCAATGAAAAGCTTGTAAGATATGCTCAAGAACATGCACTTGTATTGGAAAAGGAAGAAATGCTTCTTCCTCAGTTGTTGCATGGACCGGTAGCTGCCCATCTGTTGCAAAAAGAAGGCTATGATCCGTCGCTCTGTTTGGCTGTTCGTTACCATACCTTGGGCAATGTAGCGATGGGGCGCTTGGGATTGGTCCTCTTCATAGCAGACTATCTGGAACCTGGAAGAACACACCTAGCAGAGGTTACTCGGCAAAAATTGCTTTCTCTTCCTTCTTTGGAAGCGATATGCCTGCAGATTCTTTATATGCAGGAAGCTTATTTCTCTAAGCATGAAAAGTGTAAGGCTGTAAGTTCTTCTGCTTTGGAGACCTATTTGCAGGGGGGAGGCCGGCTGTGAAGAGAATCATCCTTTACCTGCTTTTGGTTGTTCCTCTTCTGGTAGGGTGTAAAGATGATGCATTCGAAGCCTGGTATGGAGATTTTGAGACGGAAACGGTTGCCTTGGTCATTCAAGATGATCTGTTGTTGGTGTTGAGTATTCCAGACTCCCTTGTTCAGGGCTATATGATGTACACGCAGAAGGAATACGAGCAGGCTGTGGAAGAGCTGTTGGGGGTTTCTTCTGCTGGAGTGTTCGGATCGAATGCGAAAAACCTGCAGACCCTCCGAGATCTGACTTCCACCCTTGCCAGCGAGACCCTTGGTATCGATAGGACAATGGTTACTGATGAACAGCGGTTGCAAACACTTAAGATGCACGCAAACGTATTGAGGAAAACGGGTTTCACCGATACACTTGAAAGCCTGATAGGTTTATCAGGTGGTTTGGAATTGCTTGAGGCTGTGAAATACTGCCATGCTTATGATATAGGGCAGTTTGTTGCGATAGAAACATCGAATGATTGGGAAGCGCTCAAAGATTACCTTAGCCAATGGCTTAAAGGAGCTCTGCTTCTCACGTGAAGGAGTAATATACGATGAATGATTTAGTGGGAGCCAATGCGAATACAATTGGTCAGTTTCTAGAGGATCACAAATGTAAGGATGTCAATATCATTGATGTCAGCGGAGAGTGTTCCTGGGCTGACTGTTTAATCATTGGGACGGTAAACAGTGTTGGTCATCTCAAGGGCGTGGCCCATGAGTTGTGGGCTGAACTCAATGATTTGGGATTACAGGTCGCCAACCGCCATAAGAATCCTCAAGGGGATGGTTGGGAGCTGATCGACTGCGGAGATATCGTGGTGCACTTGATGAGCCCCGAGCTGAGGGATTTCTACTCCCTTGAGAAGCTTTGGCAGAAAAAAGACCTCTAAAAACATGCAAAAAGAGGCCGGTGACGGCCTCTTTGCTTGCTAGTCCTCAATATTCTCGGGGATTTTGATGATGGTCTTGGTGATGGTGTCTTCCATAGGGGTCTTTCCTTCACTCATGAGATGAGAGAACAGCTTCTGTATGGCAATATAGCCTTGCTGACGGGGTTCCTGACAAAGGGTGAAAGATATGATGCCTTGCTTTACCAAGGCTTTGGTGGACGGTATGTCGTCGAACGACATCACCTTGAGATGATCTTGCATGTGCAGATGCATGATTGCTTCGCAAGCACCTTTGACTCCTGCCGCTGCAATGAAGACACAGTTGATCTGGGGATTTTGCTTTAGACATTCGCTTGTCAGGGTAAAGGCTTGTTCGTCATCGTCCATACTCTCCAACAAACATACGACTTCAAAATTCATCTTATGGGCCTCTAGGCCTTCAGTGAACCCTTTGATTCGTTCATTGTGACCCTTGATGTGGAAAGAACCAGTGACAATCAAGATGAAGAGTTTCTCTTCGTTGTTCATCATGGATAGCAAACCCGCCGCAGTTCTTCCTCCATGTGTGTAGTCAGGTCCTACATAGCACAACCTTCCCGTTGAAGTGATGTCGGTGTTGACGGTGATCACCGGAAGGCCTGAGATCACGATATCATCAATGGCCTCCTTTACCTCTGGAACATCAATAGAGGTGATGCAGAGGCCTTGATAACGATTGTCTTTCAGACGTTTGATCGCTTCAAGGTGGATGTTCTTGTCAAAGGATTTGACTTGTAGGACATCGATTGAAACCCCATAGTCGGCAAGTTCTTTTTCTCCCAAGTGGATTCCAGCAATCAGATCATTGAAGAAAGGGTTTCCTATGCTGGGGAGCAAACAGCCGAATCGTATCGGTTGCTTCCGTGCCGCCAAGACCTTTCCTGCACGATTAGGGGAGAATCCCATCTCTTTTGCGATGGAATTCACCCGTTCGGCAACCTCAGCATTCACCCCTTTGCGGTTGTGTAGGACACGGTCTACCGTTCCTCGTGAGACTTCTGCTTTTCTTGCAATATCTTTGATTGTTACAGCCAATTTTTTATCCTTGAAGCAAGAATAGCCAACAATGAACCAAGATTCAATCTATTTTAGTTTGCCTTGACCCGTTTCTTGCTGAGCACATCAAAGACAACTGCGGCTAAGAGTACGGTACCCTTCACAGCTTTTTGCCAGTTGGAATCAATGCCAAGAATCGACATTCCATTATTCATGACACCCATGAAAATGGCTCCAATCACCGCTCCACCTATTGTACCTGTGCCACCATAGGCTGATGCGCCTCCAATGAAACAGGATCCGATGGCATCCAATTCATAGCTGTCACCTGCTGAAGGAGTTGCGGAGTTGAAACGCGCCACACACACCAAGGCTGCAACAGCCGAAAGGAAGCCCATGTTTGCATAGGCGAAAAAGAGCACTCTGTTTGTGTTGATTCCTGACAATTTGGTTGCTTTTTCATTTCCCCCGAGCGAGTAGAGATGCCGTCCAGGAACTGTCCTTGAAGTGAAATAGCTGTAAAACAGCACAATGGCAGCTAATAGAATCAAGACAACGGGGATACCTTTGTGTCTTCCCAGAAGTGAGAATACAAACAAAGCTGCACCACAAATCAAGATCAATCGGATGATGACGGATGGTAAGGACTCGACGGTATACCCTTTCTTGGTTTTCTTGTAGCGATCGAAGAATGTGTACACAAGATAGACCAGACATATAAGGATTCCTACAATCAACGTGACTGTAAAAACGATTTCAGAGGATGCATTTGCAGGGAGGAAGCTGGTGAAGTACTTCTGATAATTCGCTGGAAACGGTGAGATGGTCAATCCATTGAGTATCAACAATGCAACACCTCTCCAGAGAAGCATACCTGCCAAGGTAACGATAAATGGAGGAATCCGTACATAAGCAATCCAGAATCCTTGCCAGGCTCCAATTGCCAATCCAACCAAGAGACAGATGATGATGGAAACAAATATGTTCATGTGCAGGTTTACAATCAGGGTACCTGCAACCGCTCCAACCAGTGCTACGATTGAACCAACCGACAAGTCGATGTTCCCTCCAGTGAGAATACATAGAAGCATTCCCGAGGCGAGAATGACAACATACGCGTTCTGGCTGATGAGATTGGAGATATTGGCAGGGGCGAAGAGAGAACCAATTCCTCTGGAGGAAATTAAGATCTGAAACAGCAACATCGTAGACAACAATGCAATGAGCATAGAGTTCTTTTTCAAAATATTCTTGATATTTCCGCTTTTAGTCAATTTAGGTTCGCTCCTTTGTGAGACTGCATGATGCATTGCATTATTGCTTCTTGAGTAGCTTCTTCCTGAAGCATCTCTCCTACAATCCTTCCTTCATTCATTACGTAGATCCTGTCACAGATTCCCAAGATTTCCGGTAGTTCCGAAGAGATGATCAAAACGGATTTGCCTTCAGCTACCAGTTGGTTGATGATGCAGTAGATCTCATACTTGGCTCCCACATCGATTCCTCTGGTAGGTTCATCCAACAACAAGATCTCCGGTTCAGCAAATATCCATTTACCTATGAGTACCTTTTGTTGGTTTCCTCCTGATAGGTTGTTCACTTCATCCCTTACCGAAGAACATTTGGTTTTGAGTGTATCAGAGATTCTTTTTGCTTCCTGATATTCAAGATCCGTATCGATGACTTGGTGTCGACTGACAGCCTTGAGGTGGGAAAGGGTGGTGTTTTCTATGATTGGATTGTTGAGTATCAATCCATTGCCTTTTCTGTCTTCGGTTACATAGGCGATTTTATGATCAATGGCGGATTTTATCGTATTTAAGACCACTTCCTTGCCGTTGATGAAGGTTTTTCCTTCGACAAATTGACCGTAGCTATGGCCGAAAATGCTCATAGCCAATTCAGTTCTTCCTGCTCCCATCAATCCACTGATTCCCACCACTTCTCCTTTTCGGAGATTGAAGGAGATGTTTTCACAAATTCTTCGTCCTTCATAGATGGGATGATTCACCGTCCAATTCTTGACTTCGAAGCTGACAGGACCTATGTTCGAAGTTCGTTTGGGAAATCTATTGGTAAGGCTTCTTCCTACCATGGCCTTGATAATTTCATTTTCACTGAAGGTATGTTTTTGTTTATCCAAGGTGGTGATGACTTCTCCATCTCGGATGACGGTGATTCGATCCGCAACATATGATACCTCGTTGAGCTTGTGGGAGATGAGAATGGATGTGACCCCTTTTTTCTTGAATTCGAACAAGAGGTCAAGGAGTTTTCTTGCATCAGAATCATTGAGGGAGGCTGTGGGTTCGTCAAGTATGAGGATTTTTACATTCTTAGCAAGGGCTTTTGCTATCTCGACCAGTTGTTGCTTACCAATGCCCAAATCCTTGATCTGTACTCGGGAGGACTCTTCCAGTCCTACGATTTTCAATTGCTTATCTGCTTTTGCGTAGGTTTCATCCCAGTCGATGCTGAAATAGGAGCCTCGTTCATTGCCGAGAAACATGTTCTCTCCAATGGTCAGATATGGGACCAGGGCAAGTTCCTGGTGAATGATGATGATACCTTGTCGTTCACTCTCCTTGATGGTATGGAAAGCGCAGGTTTCCCCCTCAAGTTGGATGGTTCCCTCATACGTACCTGAAGGATAGATACCGCTGAGGATATTCATCAGAGTCGATTTCCCTGCTCCATTTTCACCTACTATTGCATGGATTTCTCCTTCAACGATTTGTAGGTTGACATCATGAAGCGCGACAACACCAGGGAAACGTTTAGTGATGTGTTGCATCTCCAATAAGATTTTTTCCAATTGATTACTCTCCGTGGTAGAACAGTAGCAGGCGGGCATGCTTGTCCGCCTGCAGAAGAAACAGAGCCACTTTTTAGTTGATGGTCAGATCGGATTCCTTGTAGTAACCACTGTCGATCAAGAGAGTCTTGTAGTTGTCAACGGTAGCAAATACGGGTTCACAGAGGAAGGATGGAATGATTCCAGTTCCATTGTCATAGGTCTTGTTGTCGTTGATGTCAACAGGAGTTCCCTTGACGATGGCGTTGACCATATCCACAACCTTGCTTGCAAGAGTTCTGGTATCCTTGAAAATCGACATGCTCTGGATGCCCATGATCATGTTCTTGACAGAAGGTTTGTCACAATCCTGACCGGTGAGGATCGGGAAATTGCCTTTTCCATAACCTGCTGCGACTAGAGCATTGGTGATGCCTTGAGCGACTGAGTCATTGGATGAATAGACAGCGTCCAATCTGTTGGCTTTAGGACCATAGTTGTACGTGGTGATCAAGGTTTCCATTCTCTTCTGGGCTTCTTCAGTCGACCAGTTAGGAGTTGCTGCCTGTGCTTTGGAGGTTTGGCCAGAGCGCACGACGAGCTTGCCGCTCTTGATATAAGGTTCAAGAATGGACATTGCTCCACCAAAGAAGAAGTTGATGTTGTTGTCATCAGGTGAACCGGTGAACAATTCAATGTAGAAAGGTCCCTTTTCGGTGTCGAGTTTCAAGGTGTCACGAATGTAGGTTCCTTGAATGGTTCCAACCTTGAAGTTGTCAAAGGTTGCATAGTAAGAGACCGCGTTGCTGTTCATGATCAAACGGTCATACGCGATGACGGCAACACCCTTCTCTTTTGCTGATTTCAAGACTTCAGTCAAAGCAGAACCGTCAATGGCTGCAATTACCAAGACTTTGCAATCGAAGGCAATCATGTTTTCAATCTGGGCGACCTGGGTAGGAATATCGTTGTCTCCAGCATACTGAAGGTCTACCTTGTATCCAGCTTCTTCGAGCATGGCTTTCATGTTGGCCCCATCCTGGTTCCATCTCTGGAGGCTTTGGGTAGGCATGGAAACACCAATTTTGGTTACCTTTGCTCCTGCTTCAGCAGTCCCGGCAGCGAACATGGCCGAGGTTGCGAGCAACACGATCAGCAAAACACATAGAAACTTTTTCATATGAATCTCCTTTTTATCTGGAATACTCCAGATGGTTACACTGTGTATCGCTTGGACATAGAGGAGTAGATTCAAAGAAGTAGATTTGTAAGATTCTCCGTTTAGGGGAACCGTGCCCGAGCACATCTACTAGTAGTATTGGATGGTTTTGCTGATTTGTAAATGATTATGTTGTGGATTGTCGTTATTTTTTTATCTTTTCTTATAGTGGCAACCGTCGTCACCAGGCAAAAATCAAATGACTTTCTTGGTTTTCCATTTCCCATGTGAAAAACGTACGATGAAGCATAGGGAACGACAGAGCCAATCGCAGTACATGCCCAGCCACACTCCATAAATACCAAAATTAAACATGATGGCAAGGATGTAGCTGACTGCTACACGGAACGTCCACATGCTGAACATCGAGATGACCATCGTGTATTTTGCATCGCCGGCAGCCCTGAGGAAATTGGGCAACGTGAAAGCGGTAGGCCATAATACCGTACTGGCTATCATGGCGGTTCGAATGACTCCACTTGCCAATTCGGTTGCTTCGCTGGAAAGGTTGAAGATGTGTACGATCTGAGGGGCAAAGAAATATATTGGTATTGCGATGCTGATCAGCGATAGGTAGGAGATGAAAAGGAGTCGTTTGGAATAAAAGACTGCCTGATCCGCCTTCTTTGCCCCGATGCTTTGCCCGACGACGGTGATGGAGGCGAGCCCGATTGCCTGGGCGGGAATATTTGCGAATGATGCCACCGAGTTTGCAATGGCATTGGCGGCGATGGATGCGGTTCCGAAAACAGCTATGAAGCCTTGCACAAGAAGCTTTCCTACTTGGAAAACACTTCCTTCGATGCCATTGGGAATGCCGATGCGAAGGATACGTTTGATCATTTCCCAACGCCATTCAAATCTCCAGAACCTATGGATGAAGATCTGGTTGTTTTTGTTGGTGATCAGCACAAGCATGATCAAGGCCCCGACAATTCTGCTGAGCAAGGTGGCAAGCCCGGCTCCTACAACACCTAGGTGGAGGACAAAGATGAAATAGGCATTTCCCGTGATGTTGATGATGTTCATGAGAATGCTCACCCAAAGCGAGACCTTGCTGTTGCCCATGGACCTGAAGAGTGCTGCGCATGAGTTGTAGGCGGCAAGAAAGGGTAGGGAGAGGAGAATGAACAGAAAGTATGTTGATCCAAAGTTGAGGACAATGGATTCAATGGAGCCGAAAATCGTACCGATGATTTCACTTCTGATCGGCAGACAGACAAACAACAACGAAGTGGAAACAGCAATGGAGAGGGTGAGAAGCTGTTTTGCTGCTATGTTTGCAGATGCCTGATCTTTTCGACCCAAATATTGGCTTGAAACAACCGCTCCTCCTGTGGCAAAGGCGGCAAAAAGTTGGACGATGAGGATGGTGATTGAATCTACCAGGCTTATGGCACTTACTGCGGCTTCTCCTGCAGAGGCAACCATGATGGTATCAGCCATGCCGATGGTAACGGCGAGCAGTTGCTCAATTACTAGGGGAACGATGAGTTTATAAAGAAACTGGCGGGTGAACAGAGCGTTACCCTCGAAATGCTGGACAGGTGTTTTCACGAACAGAAACCTCATGTGTATCTTAAGAGTGCGTACGATAAATAACAAGAGGGGTCGGTGTGAACCAACCCCCTTGTATCCTTCTGGAATCCGTTATTCTTTGGTAAGCAATCCCTCATCATTGTCAAAGGTTTTGTTTCTGAGATTCTTGAAGAGTTTGACGAGTTTAGGGACTGTGAGTTTTGATTTTTCCTCTCCACTAACATCCAGGATGATGGTTCCCTCATCCATCATGATGAGTCGGTTCCCAAAGTCAATGGCAAACTGCATGTTGTGCGTGACCATCAGTGCAGTAAGCTCATATTCTTTGATGAAACGCTCTGTAAGATCCATTACCACCTGAGCGTTTCGAGGGTCCAGAGCAGCAGTATGCTCGTCAAGCAACAGCATCTTGGGTTTGCTCATGACCGTCATGAGCAAAGTAAGGGCCTGACGTTGCCCCCCTGAGAGCAATCCTACGTTATCTCGCAGTCGATCCTGCAACCCAATTGGTTCCAAGAGTTTTTTGAACTGTTCTCGTTTCTCGTTATTGAGACTGATGCGCAGTCCCTTCATGCCTTTGGTGGCAGCTGTGATCATATTGTCTTCGATCGACATGTTGGCAGCGGTTCCACGAGTTGGATCTTGGAATATCCTACCGATGGTCATGGCACGCTTATACTCAGGACTATTGGTCACATCATTTCCATCGAAAATGATTTTTCCGCTGGTGACGGGATAGGTGCCGCTGATCAAATTGAAGAGTGTGGACTTGCCTGATCCATTTGATCCGACAACGCAAATGACGTCTCTTTTGTTGACATGCAAGGTAACATCATCGAGAGCCATTTTTTCATTTACGGTCCCTGGATAGAAGACCTTGGTCATATTGGTAATGTCGAGCATCAGTTTTCCTCCTTCAGTTCTGCTTCGTGCCGGGCAAGTGAACGTGCAATCGCTTTTCGCCTTGCACCCTTGGAAGAAGCGACACTCCTGGTCTGGGCGATGAACAGCGAGGCAATTACCAAAATACCGGTAAGCAGCTTGAAGTCGTTCGGAGTGATGTTGACCAGATACCCATATTTTCGTCCAAAGAACATGAGAGCCTTATACATGATCGCACCAAGGATGGCCCGTAGGGTAAGCAAGGAAATCTTGTTGGTGGAGAAGAGGAATTCTCCGAGCATGATAGCCGCAAGTCCCTGGACCACCATGCCCTGTCCAAGATTTGCATCGGCAAAGCCCTGGTACTGAGCCAACAGTCCTCCAGAAAGCGCTATCAGTCCGTTGGAGAGTCCAATGCCCATGAGCTTGAGAATGTCCGGGTTGATGCCTTGGCTGATCACCATCTGTTCATTTCCACCCATGGCTCCCAAGGAAACACCCAAATCTGTTCTAAAGAAGATATCGATCAATACCTTGATGAACAGCACCACCAAGAGCGTCCCTAAAAGGGAGGCCCATTCGGAAGGGATGAAAGAGAATATCTTCGGGAGTTTTGAATAGAGGGTCTCAACGCGAAGAAGAGGAACATTTGCCTTGTTTCCAAGAATGCGCAGGTTGATGGAATAGAGCATCGTCATGGTCAGAATTCCTGCGAGCAACCCAGGAATCTTCAGCTTGTTGTGAATGGCGGCAGTGACCATTCCAGCCAAGACACCAGCTAAAAACGAAAGAACCAAAGCAAGGTAAATCGGAAAACCGTTTACGATCGCCATGGTTGCAACTGCGGCCCCTGTTGCTACCGATCCATCACAAGTCAGATCTGCAAAGTCCAGAATCCGGTAAGAGATGAGAATACCGATGACCATAAGAGAAAAGACCAGGCCATCAACGAAAATTCCTTCTATCATGTAAAACCCCTTAAGCAGAAAAAACCGCCGGTTATGCAAGACCGGCGGCAATGTAAAAACCTCAGACTATTTCTGGCTGATTTTCTGACCGTTCTTGATAAGCATGGCTGCTCCATCCTGCAGTGACTGCGGAATAGTATAACCAAGCTTCTTGGCGGTATCAAGATTAAACCAGAGTTCAAATTTGGTAGGATCGGTGATATAGACGGTTCCAATATCCCCAGCAGCAGTTCCCTTGAGAACTTTTTCAACTACTTTACCGGTTTCAACTCCGATGCTGTAGTAGTCGAAGCCCCAGGCGATCATGGCTTCAAGACCATCGATACCTGATGGATCTGCACTGAAGAGTACCTTTCCAGCTTTGCTGGTGACATCGTCAACAGAAGCGATTGCACTGATTACCGCGTTGTCTGTAGCAATATAAATTGCATCGACACGTCCGATGATGGATTGGGCGGCCATTTTCACTTCACTTGAGTTGCTGATTGCAGAGCTGACGAATTTTACACCCAGTTTTTCACAGGCTGCCTTTGCCATTTCCATGAGTACGACACCGTTTGCCTCTCCAGAAGCATAGATATTACCAATGGTTTTAGCTCCGGTAAGGTCTATCAGGAGTTTGATCTGTTCTTCAACAGGATTCTTATCGGAAACTCCACTGATATTAGCTGCTACCAGACCTGCTTCATCAGCATCGGTTACGGCACTGAAGATGACGGGGATGGAAGAGGAAACAGGAAAAACCTGGGCAAGGGCTTGTGCTGAAGGAGTTGCAATACCCACTGCTACATCAACTTTGTCGCTCTTGAATTTTTGGGCGATTGAAGAGGCTGTGGAGATGTCTCCATTTGCATTCTGAAGATCAAAGGTAACGGCAAGGTCCGTGGTCGCAAGATAATCCATCATACCCTTTTCTGCTGCATCGAGTGCAGGGTGGGCAAGAAGTTTGGATACACCTACCTTATACGTGCGAGGACCAGTGGTCACTGGGGCTTCAGCTGCTCCGGCAGCGAAAACCGGTGTGGATAAGGTCGCAATCGATGCAAGCAACAGGATTGCTGTTCTAAGTGAATGTTTCATGTGATTTTCCTCCAATCATGGAATCCTTTCGTTTTGCGAAACTATAGCCTCAAAATGACTTTTTGTAAATCATCTTATGCAAGACAATGAATAATAATTCATAAGTTATGCAAGAATGTGTAAAGAATTACTGCTTCTCCTTGATTTTCACCAAGCATTTTTCAGCGTTTGCCTTCAACCTCCTAGTTGCAGTAGTATGATGGTTGAGAGGTACTATGATGCAAAAACAAGACGCCTATGGATTTGGTATCATCGGTTTGGGGTCTATTGCCAAAACCCACGCTGAAGCACTTTTACACGCAAAAGGATGCAGATTGGTCAGCGGGTATCATGCAAATAAAGAAAAAGCAACCGCTTTTTGTTCACACTTTGGAGCGAAAGGGTATGATGATTTGGAAGCTTTTCTTTCAGACCCTGCACTGGATGTCGTGTTGATCGCCACCCCATCGGGGTCTCATCTTGAAAGTGCTCTTGCTTCCATTGCCCACAAAAAGCATGTTCTGATAGAAAAACCCTTGGAAGTGACCGTTGAACGATGCGACCAACTCATCTCTGCATCACAGAGAGAACAGGTGGTGCTTGGTAGTATTTTCCAATCACGCTCATATGGCGCGGCAAAAGCAATCAAGAAGGCCCTTGAAGAGGGAAGGTTTGGACAGCTCACCCTTCTTGATGCGCAGATAAAGTGGTATCGAAGCCAAGCCTATTATGATAGTGCAGCTTGGAGAGGGACCTGGCAATATGACGGGGGTGGTATTCTGATGAACCAAGGCATCCATGCAATTGACCTTCTGCAGTGGTTCGGCGGTCCTGTATCGGAAATATTCGGTGCGACTGCAACGCTTACACATGAACGAATCGAAGTTGAGGATACTGCGGTGGCAACCTTGAGGTTTGCAAACGGGGCTTTGGGAGTCATTGAAGGGACGACAGGAACCTATCCTGGGTTTCTCAAGCGCATTGAGGTGTGTGGGAGCCAGGGAAGTGCAATTCTGGAAGAAGACAGCCTCCTTACCTGGAAATTCAGGGAGGAGAGAATAGAAGATGAGCTGATCCGCACGCAGTTCTCCAAGGAACATGGTTCCAAGGTGGACGCCACCCAATCCAGTGGGTTGGATTTTGCAGGACATCAGGGGGTCTTTGAAGATTTTGTGCAGGCTTTGCGAGAAAATCGGGATCCGACAATTTCTGGCAAGGAAGCGAGGAAGCCGGTGGAAATCATCGAAGCAATTTATGCGAGCGCCAGAGGCAGGGTTCCTGTTTCCTTACCTTTGTAAAGGAATAAAAAGGCTGCCTCAAAACTTAATTTTGAGGCAGCCTGAACCAATACAAGGAGTTGTATCGTTATTACTGTTTGATCACCCGCTTTTCTCCATGTTCTACGAGGACTGAAGCAGCCTGCAACAGATCTTCGTCAATGGTGATGCCCAGTTTCTTTGCAGAATCAAGATTGAACCATAGTTCAAACTGGGAGGGGTCGTTGAAGAAAATGGCGCCGATATCCTTGGGCTTTTCCCCTTTGAGGATTCTTTCTACGACTTTACCGGTCTCAATGCCTACCGTATAGTAGTTGAAGCCCCAGCTCATCAAGAAATCAATGCCTTCGCTGCTGGTGGTGTCGGTGTTGAAGAGGGGAATTCCTGCTTTATCGCATACTTCACTGACGCTGGTGATGGCACTAACCACCGTATTGTCGATTGCCACATACATTCCGTCGACTCGATTGATGATGGACTGGGCGGCCATTTTCACTTCACTGGAGTTGCTGATGGCTGCGGCGACAAACTCAACCCCGTTTTTCTTGCAGATTTCTCTTGCAAGTTCCATCATGGCCACTCCATTGGCTTCACTGCTGGTGTAGATCATTCCCAGGCTTTTGGGCTTGATGATGGAAAAATAGGTTTCAAGCTGAAGCTCAATTGGATTCAAATCGGAAATGCCTGCAATGTTGGTGTCTTCTGTTTTGTCGTAATTGGCTAGCAGTCCTGCCGCCAAGGGGTCGGTGATGGCACCGAATACCACAGGTTTTGTGGTGATGACCTGTGCAAGGGCTTGTGCTGGAGGAGTCGCAATCCCTATTACGATGTCCTTGTCGTCGCTCTTGAATTTCTGGGCTATGGCGATTGCCGTTGCTATTTCGGCATTACAATTCTGCAAGTCATAGGTTGCTTTGATACCGGTGGAATCGAGATAATCGATGATCCCCTGTTCGATTGCATCCAAAGCGGGGTGAGCCACCATTTTGGATATTCCGATGGATACGGTTTCTGGGTTTGTTTCTTTTGCAGGTTGGGCGAACAATAGGGCAGGAAGCAACAACAACGTGAGGATGCAAATCTTTTTCATAGGGGATCTCCTTGTGATGACGTTACTATAAACAGAAACGTAAAGGATGTGCAAGTATCTATCTAAAGAAACATGATTTTTTTTCATTTATTTGGGTATGAAAAAAGCCCCCAAAAAAGGAGGCTTTGTACTGCTTGTGACAAGTGCTTACAAGTCTTCGTCCAAGTCATCGAATTCATCGTCATCAAAGAACTCGTCTTCGAACGATTCGTCGCCTTCGACCATGAATCCATCATCAAGAAGTTCATCATCCTCTTCATCGTCTTCGATGATTTCATCGTCGTCGTCGCTGAATTCAATTACTTCCGGAGCATCGTATATGTCAGCTAATAAAGCATCTTCTTCATCTTCCAGTTCGCTGAAATAACGATCTTCTTCATCATCGAGGTCTTCGTCTTCCTCACGGAATTTTGCCATGCCGGTACTCCTTAAAAACGTCTCTTCCCTATGTCTACAACATAAGAGAAGCTTATCCACTTGTCAATTGGTTTTGGTGTGTTTTAAGCTGTTTGGAAACGCTCTGGACAGCCTTGTTTACCACTGCTATGATAACCACTATGAAAGAAGAACCTATCTATTTGGCACTTCCCATGGGCGATCCCGCAGGTATTGGTCCTGAGATCATACTCAAGATGATTGATTCCCATGCTACTCCCTTTTCAGTTGCTTTGGTTGTTGTCGGCGATGCTTCTCTTTTTAGGAAAACATCGAGTGATCTTTACCTTCCTTTCACTTTCGATGCCGTCGTTGAAAACGAGGCGGACCTTCTTGAAGCAAAAGAAGAAGGGAAGCGTTGTATCCTCTATGACATGCACACAGTTGATCTCTCCTGTTTTGCATACGGAGCGATAAGCGCCATGTGTGGAAAGGCAGCTTTTGATGCAGTGAAACTCTGTGTCGAACTTGTGGAGAAAGGTATGTGCAAGGCAGTAGTGACTCCTCCTTTACATAAGGAAGCCCTCAAGGCTGCAAACATATCCCATATCGGGTATACGGAAATCCTTTCGGATTTGAGTTCTACCAAGAACGCCGTTACGATGTTCGATACCTTGGGGTTGAAGATTTTCTTTCATACTAGGCATCTTTCACTTCGTGATGCTTGCAAAGCGGTTACCAAGGAAAGTCTGCTCAAGACCATTCTTTCCTGTGATGCCATAACGAAGAGTTCCCAAGCGTTTGATATGCAGCTTCCCCTTGTGGTTGCCGGGCTCAATCCCCATTGTGGGGAACATGGGCTTTTTGGCGACGAAGAGCAGACAGCCATTGAACCTGCCGTTTTTGAGGCGAGAAGGCTGGGGGTTGAAGTCGTTGGTCCTGTAGGTGCTGACTCTGTCTTTTATCAGACGAGGATGGGCAAGTATAGGGCGGTGATCTCCCTGTATCACGACCAAGGTCATATTGCAGCAAAAACGCTTGATTTCAATCAGACCATTTCCATTACCTGGAATCTTCCTTTCTTGCGGACGAGTGTAGATCATGGAACGGCTTTCGATATAGCCGGAAAGGGTGTTGCCGACAGCCAAGGAATGGTGCGAGCCGTTCTTGTCGCATCAGAGTATCTTGCCAAAGGGGACATGTATCAATGAATATGAAACGAATTACGTTGGGTTTAGTCGTAGCAGGCCTGCTGTTTTTATCTTCCTGTGCAACCACGGTGCAGGTTCGCCATCTGATTCCTTCTGAGGTGAATCTCAGTGGGTATAGAACGATCGCCGTTGCTTCGACTGACTCCTATCGGTTCCCCTTTGGTAGGCCGGTGAGTCCTTGGATCCGGGGTCTGAACGAGACTTCATTCAGTTTGACCAGCGGATATGCCAATGATCTTTCCAACCAGGTAGCTGATCTGGGCAGTCGGTATCTTACGCAAACACTCATGGATACTGATTATTTTACGATTTTAGGACCTGATCTTACCGATGCCTATCTTACCCTTTCTTCAAGTGGGGAGGATTCGCTTTCCTTGTTGAAGGCAAAAGGAGTACAGGCAATCCTAAGAAGTTCAATAACCTACATGGGATGTGACGAATCCATTTATGGAAGAGACAAGAAGACCTGGGTGAGCGAGAGTCTTGATCCTTTAAAGCCAACTGTATTGACTTCCTATGAAAAGGTCACAGGAAGGGATTACTACCTTTTGCAGAAAGCAACCGTGACTTTCACCTATACGTTGATGGATATCGAGACAGGGAAAATCGTCACCACCAAATCCTTTACCGATCAGAGGGACAGGGAGACGCTCATAGGCCGAAGGACCTATGAAGATCAAGAGGGGTCGAGTTCCCGATTTAGCGACGAACGCATCTATGCAAGTGGATTTGCTCCTTCGTTTGTATCCCTTTTTGACAGGATGCTGGATGGTTTCCAGAATGAGATTTCCCATCAGCTCGCCCCTTCCTGGCAGACGTTCTCTGTTTCCCTCATGTCCAACAAACCTAAGGTTGATGCTGTGAAGCAGGCCTATGAACTGTCCGAGGCGGGGTCGCTTCAGAAAGCATACTCACTGTTCTTGGGACAATGGAATCAGAGCGGACATGTTCCCAGTGGGTATAATGCTGCTCTTCTCTTGGAAGCTCAAGGAGACTTGGAAGAAGCTGTCGACTTGATGAACGAGGTGTACAACTTCAGTGGGAACTCCAAGGCCCGGTCTCAATTTTTACGCATGCAAAAGGCTCTCTCTGATCAGATAAAAGCAGAAAAGCAGTTTTCTGGAGATGTATCCAGTGGAGATGAGTTTATGGTCATGACCCAGTTCTATACCGTGGAGT